>JAICUQ010000128.1 GCA_025935755.1 Chthoniobacterales bacterium
CAGCAGCGCACCTTTGTATTTTAGTTCTGGCAACCTCGGGTGAGGCTGCCCCTTCGTAATGAACGATTGTATTTGTCATAGAGCGGGTGAGTCTAACAACTCGCCCGCTCCCTTACATGCCATCTAATCGGCGAAGCCAACTCCGAAAGCTTTGACTCATTCGCTCCCGCTCATTTCGCCCTTTGGTTTGCGCATCTATGTAGCTCACATCCCCGCGGCTTCATTCGCGAGCAGGCTTGCCCCATTGCGATGTGTCAGACGACGAGATTATCTCGCGCCTGTTAATTCATCTACGAGCGGCTGCGCATCATACACCTTTCGCAGCGCCTCGATGATCGCGGCGGAATCGACAGACACTGCTCGTGCTTGCGTGTCGGTGTAAACGCAATCAGCCGCCAGCGATTGAATGTTTCCGTCGAAAATAATGCCGACGAATTCGTTGGCTTTGTTCACGACCGGGCTGCCGCTGTTGCCGCCGATAATGTCGGCGTCGGACACGAAATCGTATTTCGTCGCCAGGTTCAGGTTGGATTTTTTATCGAGCCAACGTTTCGGCAGATCAAATGGCGGCCGGTTGTCGTGTTCGGCCACGCGCTGATACAGACCGGCGAAATCGGTGAACGCGGGGATTTGTTCTCCGTCCTGCTCGTACCCTCGGACCGTGCCGTAGGAAAGCCGCAGCGTGAAGGTTGCATCCGGGTAGCTGCTCGCGCCTTCGACGCTAAAACGCGCTTTTGCAATATCAGCATATGCCTGCTTTTTGATTTCATCCTGCGCGCTATAAGTCTTTCGCGCTTGCCTTGCCTGCGCATCGATCATGCGCGCGAGGTCGATCATCGGATCGTGCGCCGACTGCAGTGCAGCCGCATCTTTCCCGTAAAGATCCTTCCGCACAGCCGCATCCTTGAGCTTTGTTCCTGAGACAAGCTCAACTGCACGCGCGTGAGGCGACTTCCCAGCGAGGACTTTTTTCACCACCGGATTGTCTGGGCCAAAGGCAGAGGTGAAATCGGTTAGTGAATCCGTGAGTCGCAGGATTTCGTAATCGTCATAGATCGGTTCGTCGGAAAACAGCTCCAACTCCAATGACTCGCGTGCGCTGTCGCGAAAAGTTGGAAGCCTTTCACCGTTAGGCTTGGTGCGTTCGTCAGCTGCACGAAGTAGCACGCGCGCATACTTGAAAAGATTCCCGGCGAAAGCTCGCGGCGCACGATAACCCACGGTGACCGGCCGTTCCTGCTCGAGATAATTGTATACCGGTGCGTTCTTCACGATCTCAGCCTGCGCACGTTTGATCCGGTCGTAAGCAGAAAGCGCGGATTTGAATTTCGAATCGTGGGCAATCGCGTCGCGCAGTTTCCGCTCGCGCGCTTCGAGCGTTGACCAGATTTGCGGATCAAGCAGACCAGCCAGATAACCGTCGTAGCGTTTGCGATTATTTTGATCGCCAAACAAGTCCTCGCGCGCTTTACGTGCGTTCTCGAATGAACGCTCGCTATAAGCCGATTCCAGCACTTCGCGGCGATAAAACATGTTCAAGACGTAAGGCAGATAGCGGTCACGCATATCGGTCATCTCATCTAACGTGAGCTGCCGGTCCGTTTTTCCGGGGCTGCCACTGACGAAAATCAGCTCGCGGTCGTTAGGTCCGTTGGGATTGAATCTGAGAAAATGCTCGATCTTTGCGGGTTGGCCGTTCTCGTAGACTCGGAAGAGGCAAATATCGAGATCGTACCGGGGATACTCGAAGTTATCGGGGTCACCGCCAAAAAACGCCATTTGCTGCTCCGGTGCGAAGACCAAACGCACGTCGTCATAACGTTTGTACCTGTAAAGATGGTAGGCACCTCCCTGATACAATGTAACTACATCGGAGCGCAGGCCGGTTTTATCTTTGCTTTCCTTTTCAATGGCGGCAATGGCCGCGTTGCGCGCCGCAGAAGCCTGATCGCTCTTCATACCCGGTTTGACCGCGCCGGTGACGCGGGCAGTGACGTCCTCGATGGACATCAACACGTTCAGCTCGAGATCGGTGGATTTGATTTCCTCGGCTTGCGTTTTGGCATAAAAACCGTCCCGGAGATAATTGTGCTCCGCGCTACCCATCTTCTGCAATGTGTCGGCGCCGACGTGGTGGTTGGTGATGACAAGCCCATTCGGCGAGACAAACGATCCGCTCCCTCCGGAGTTAAACCGGACGCTCGCCTTTTGCAGATGTTCAAGCCACTGCGGCGACGGATCGAATTGATATTTTTCCTTCAGCCGTTGTAACGGTGGCGCGTTGAAAAGCCACATGCCTTCATCGGCCAGCGCCGATGTAGTTATTCCAACGGCTCCGATCAGAATACCAAACAGGGATAAGCTCTGAAATACCTTCGACATGGCGGAGAATAGAATCGAGGCGCAGTTAGGACAAGTTGCCGGGAAGGTGTCAGTTTTCTGCAGGAGCTGCTGGCTGGGCTGGTAATCGGTCATGGACACGAGCACGAGCATGCGCACGATTACAAGCACGATGTCGATTCTTCGTTCAAAGCGCCGCGAAATCGAACGATTGGATTTCGTTCTGGCCGGTGCTCAGAAATCCGGCACGACGGCGTTGCATTATTTTCTGAGCAGACATCCGGATATCTGCATGGGCGATCAACAGGAAATCCACTTTTTCGATAACGACGCAATGTTCGTTACCGAGCCCAATTACGAGGAATTGCACAAGCATTATCCGCCTATTAAGGCCTCGAGTATCGCGGGGGATTGCACGCCAAGTTACATGTATCACGAGCCGGCGATGGAACGGATCTGGAACTACAATCCCAACGTTAAGCTGCTGATTCTCCTGCGGAATCCGGTTGAGCGTGCGTTCGCCCACTGGAACATGCAACGACACAGAGGCCGCGAACCGCTGGACTTCTTCGATGCCATCCGCGAAGAAAAAACGCGAACCGCAGGCGCGCCCCCGGTGGAAGCCCGCCGTTTTGCCTATGTCGAACGAGGATTTTATGGGCGCCAGCTTGAACGGATCTTCAAATTCTTTCCGCGCGAGCAAACCAAGATCGTGAAGTTCGAAGACTTTAAAGATCGCCAGCGCCACACACTTGCCGCGATCTTCTCATTCCTCGGTCGAAAAGCTGCGCGTTTACCGCGCAACAAGGATAGAAACATCGTGCCGTATGAGCGGGCGATGAACTGGGAAGAACGGGTGTTTCTTTACAATCTTTTCGCCGACGACATTGCAAAACTAGAGCAACTGTTGGGCTGGGATTGCTCGGATTGGAAACTGTAGGGGAGCGCGTGCGCTCCCCGGATTCAAATTTGCTTGTATCTCGGACGTTCAGCAGGGTTCGCACCGAGCAGCGCTTTCCACCGAACGATTCGAGCGCCTTGCGCTTCAAAGAACTCGCGCAGTTCCGGCGTGAAAAATGAAGATCCGTCTGCGCGTCGATTGAATTCAAGGAGAAGCCGTCCGCCTGGTTTGAGGAATCTCGTGCGCACATCGTGGATAAAATATTTCCAATCGGATTCTGTCCATTCCTGCCATTCACCGTTTTCACGCCGTGCGATCCGGTGGAAACAGACGCGATGCGCAGTGACCAGGTCGAATTTTCTGCCGAGTTCGGGCAAAGGCTCCCGGGCATTGATTCGCGCGACAATTCGGCTGACACCGAAAAACTTCGTGGTCCCGCGGAAGAAAGGTTCGTCATCGGGATCGAGTCCCAGGCCTTTGTGACCGAACAAACCACACAGATAGAGGAAATATCCGGGGCCGCAGCCGAGATCGAGTATGTCGAGCGGCGGCGACCGATCAAGCCAGAGATCCTGGACACGTTTTACGTTAACGGGCACCCAGTAGTTCGCGTCCTCGTACGCATTGATCTTTCGCGCATTGGGCCGATAGGGATATTGTTCGCGCAGCCTAACCAGCTTGGCCTTGTCAATCGTCGCGAGAATCCCACCGGCACTTACCGGATGCGTCCATCGGCTGGCATGCTCCCACAGACTTTCCACCGCATCGCGGGTAAAGAGTTTTTGAACTTTTTGTGAAAGGCGCACGGCAAACGATGCAGAAAAGATGCGCCCTGCTCAAGGAAGGACGTTTGGAAGCGCGCTCACTGCTCGATGCGGACCCGAATCAAACCTGTGGTGCCTTGCCGGGTCGTCGATTCAGTGGTCCAGCCGTTGCCAGGATAAAACAATTGCTCGTACCGCCAGAGCATTTCCAAGATGGCGCCCGACGATTTTTTCCATCGAATTTCCTGATACATGTGTCGTTTCCTAGATGGCGACCGACCGTTCATCAAATTCAGATCGAACGGCGTTGGCCAACTCAGTACGCCGTGACGTGTGGCAAGGAAAGCCTGGTCACCTGGCGGGGTTGCAGCAATGAGGCGTTCAGAGCCATCGTCAGAAGCAGTTTTAAGCGGACCGAAAGGGAAGACTTTCCCGCTGCTTGCCATGGCAAGTTGGTTGTCTTTCGTTGAACCAACGCTCAACGACAAATCCGGTCTGAGGTCATCCAGACTCAAGCTGATGCCATCGACGATGAGATTTCCTCCGGTGCCAGTTCCTTCATACGTAATGGATTGAATGGGAGCGGAGCGGGTTTCCACCGTCCAGTAGCGATCCACGAATGATGAAATCTCGCGTCCGCTGAAAATCCACAGCGCTATCAAAGCAGCGGCAGTTAGTACGAAAATCGTAAGCAGGATGAGGATTCGCCGCATACACGCGATATGTGCTTCCAGGTTCGCACCGGCAGGCGCTCCCAGACCTATTCTCTTAAAACCAGGCCGCTGCGATACGCTACGTTGTTCCAAGGCGCTTCCACGGCCAGCGCAGGATCCAGCAGCATCTGATGCGCAAAATGTTTCATTGCGTCGATCGCGCGTAGAAGCCGTCGTGCGGTGAACCAGTTTGGCCGGCGCAATTCGAAGTCGTTAGGCGTAAATGGTTCGGTAACGTCAGCAGCAAAGACGTCGGCCCACGATTTACCCCACATTGCCTGTGCAAACAGGTCGTTATCGGAGCGCAGTTGTTCTTCAACATGCCGCGCCAACGGAGTGCTGAGCCCGCAGTAGCCAGTGTCTAAGCAATTATTTTGACGGCAATAGTCGGCCAGTTGTCGCTTGCATTTCTTTGCCTGCAGCCAGGTCATTTCCTTTCCGATCGAGCGCAGGACTTCACGCGCCACGCTGACTGTGAACGGTCCCACCGCTTCGTTGCGCCGCACCGCGCGATCTCGAAAATGTGAAGCGGTGATGCCGATACTCTGGAGAAATTCGGGTATGACGCCTCGAAGAAGAGTTTCCTTATTGAATGGCCTGGCAATCAGTTCGGCCCCGTGCGTCTCTGTTAACTCGATCCAACGTGAGAACCTGGCCTGTAGAGATGCAGCGAAGCCGTATGCCGCCGGCTCGAACGAATCGGAGCGTCGAAAACTTTTCACAGTACTGGCATAGCTCGAGTTGATCCATTGCGGCTGGTTGCGCGGGAACAGGATGATCTTTGGCTGAAGGTTCAGCTCGTCCAGGCGCTTGAAGAAAGTCCTGGTATTCTGTCGACCTCCAAAAAGTCCCTCCAGTGCTTCAGACGAAATGATGATGGCGGGCGCAGGCGTCTCAGCGATTGCCTCGATGGATCTGGTCACAAGCGGCTCACGATGCTTTCCTACATCGAGTCCAGCCAGCGCCTCGGCGAGCGCGTGGTGAGCGCCGCGTTTAGTCTCGCTTTCCGGAACGAAATAACCGTGCGCCAGCAACTCAGCACTGTTCTCCTGCAGAAACCACTGGATCGAAGTTGTACCCGTCTTATGTGGTCCCACGTGGATGTAGCAGGAGCGCTTCATCATGCTTGTAAGTCTCGAGTGTTAACGAAATCACATAGCTGACCCGATCAGGCCAAAGCAAGCCTTACATTAATGGCTCCGTTCGAATGAGCGGCACCACTATTGATCAGATCGCTAATCTCGTTTATGCGAACAAACACCAATGGCACAGTACGTTGACAAACCGGAGCCACGTGGACAAACGATCGCCGCGGTCCTCGCCGTCGGCGCTATTTACCTGGCGCTGCCACGGACCGTCGTTGTCGGCCCGGTTTGGCTATTGCCCACCGTGATTGTCATTTTGCTCATTCCGACTGTAGTGAGTCATCGAGTCGGAGGACAATCACTCAATCGTCTTTTGGGGTTCGTCATCAACGGGATCACAACGCTCGCGCTCATTGTGTCTGTCATTTTGCTTGTTCGTTTATTGCCGACGCACCGCGAATCTCCTCTGCAATTGCTTCGATCAGGTGGCCTGCTTTGGCTGACGAATGTGATTGTGTTTGCTTTATGGTACTGGCGTCTGGACGGGGGCGGGCCAACTTTGCGCCAAAAACAACGCAAGTTCGGAAGCAAGAGTTTCCTTTTTCCGCAGATGCAAATTACACACGACGAGCGGCCAGAATTTGCGTGTGCACGCTGGCATCCGCGCTTTGTCGATTATCTCTTCGTCGCATTCACGCAGAGTTCCACATTCGGTCCTACCGACGCGCCGCTGCTTGCCCGGTGGGCAAAGGTTCTCGCAATGATTCAGATCTTTATTTCACTCAGCATCGTCGTGTTGCTGATTTCGGCAGCGGTGGGAGCGCTGTAGCGGCGACCGGCAGTGGCTGCGCGGTGGCGTCGCTGATCGAGCGTGCGACCGACGACTTACGCAAGCGCGACGCATGCGCTACTCTTCCACCCCGGATTTATTTGCCAATCAAAATCAAAATGCCCGCTATGAGGGCTACGACTCCCATCACGATTCCGCCGATCCCGATGTGAAAAAGCGTGGTGATCCCAACGAGAATCAAATAGATCGCAAGCAGCAGCATTCCAATGTTCTTTGTCATAAGCGCTCTTTCTGACGTAACTCACGTGTCGTTGCACGCTTAAAAACTGCATTCGATCACAACGAACAACCAAATCTGAATATCAAAGGGCTCCGGTTCGATTCACCTTGTCTGCTCGCCGCGTGCACAAGTGTTGCACTCGCCAAAGCTGAAGTTCCCCTTCAGGCGGCCGCGTAAAGCGAACTCCGAACTCGCGTTCCTTAGTGAACTTTTGACGGCACGAGAATCGCCTCGCTCATGCCATGTAAGAACTTCTTGTCTGCTGGAGCGATCGTAGCGAGAGCACCGCGTAATTTCACGCGATCGGTTTCGATAAAATAATACGGGCACAGGCGGACCCGGCCTTTCATTGTTTTCAGTTCGCCTGAATCGGGATCCCAGTAGCTGTGTTCCAACAACCGGCCCTTGTGAAACCGTTGCAGAATAGTTGGTGACGATTCGAATGTTGCTAACGCGTTTTCGATTCGCTTTTCCCAATTCGCGTGCGGCAGGTCGCTTCCGAGCGCGACCCCGCGGCTGCCCCATCCAAGGGGAGAAAAGCCGCTTATTTTCAAGAGAAGATCGCGATCTTTCTGGCTAAACTTCGCAGCCTCGCGCCAATCGTGAATCTCCAAACGTGGAATGACTGCATGCTGGGGCAGGGGAGTTGGATCGAGCAGCCAGGAATAGGGAATTATTTCCTGTAACTTGATGAAGTATTTCTCTCCCAGTTCCCGCCTCCAAAATTCGCGTAGCGGTTGAAGCCAAAATAGCGCGAACCACATTTTCTCTTCGAGATAGGGTTTGATCGGCGGCGTGATGGTGATTCGCCCTTCTGCGTTGAATCGCAGGGTGTTTGCAACCCCAGGTATGTTTGGCAGATCGAACAGTTCGAAGAACCGGTACACGGCGCGTCCTTCGCGCGGTTCATAGTTTTCAGCCGCCATTACGCGCCACCCCGATGTTTGATGTTCGAGGTTTGATGTGTGGTTTAATCGGGCGGCGATCCATTCCATCTCCGGGCGGTACGTTTCGGATTCGTGCGAAATGACGATGTCGGCGCCATTCGGGATAACAGCCCGAAATCCTTCCAACATTCCGGTTGCGCCGCCAATGACGTCGTTGTCGAACGAAGAATACGTCTGGTTTAACCAACCGGTTAGGCCAATTCCGCCCGGGACCGAATCGATTTCAGCAATGATGTAGCCTGTTTCAGTCAGGATAAGATCTGGCCGGATTACTCGCGGCAGATCGTCGCGGATTTCCTTTCGCCGGGAAAATTCAATCAGCTCTTTCGGTTTCCCTGCATCAAGATACCGGGCCACCCATGCGGGTTGCTTGCCTTTGATGCTGAGCTGATACAGCTGATTGCAGGCGCGCTGAAAAACAAACAGCCTGTGCCCAAGCTGCTCGAGATCCGCCACAGATTTTTTGTCGATAGGAAATGCGTCAGGTGAAAGCAGCCATTCCTTCTCGGCAAAAAGACCTTCCTTTGGAAAAGCGGCTCGAATGCTTTCCAGGCGATCTTGCGCGGCAGCCATCATTTTCTGTCCAACGTCCAACGTCCAACGCTCAACGTCCAACTCTCAATTGTTCTAAGGCTGATTATTGGCGCTGGTTGTTGAGCGTTGGACGTTGAGCGTTCGGCGTTTTTTGCTCACCTTCCGGCGGCTATGCGCTTCAACGCCAGCTTCACCAATTCTTCTGCTGATTTGTCTTTGCCTTCGCCTTTTTGCTGCAAATCGTGAACCGCCTTGTGGGCGTCGACTTGCTTGTAGCCGAGCGCAATCAAGGCCAGCACTGCTTCGTTTGCCTGTTCTTGCTCGGGAGATGGCGCATGCGCGGCGCTCGCTGCTTCCCATGCCGCAGCCACTCCGACCTTGTCCTTCAATTCGAGAACAATTCGTTCAGCCGTCTTTTTCCCCAGACCGCTGATTTTCGAGATCGCCGTGACATCAGAATTCACCACCGCAGACTGGAAATTCGTTACGCTCATCCCGCTCAACACTGCCAGAGCCAGCTTGGGTCCAATGCCCGAGACGTGATTGACAAGCAATCGAAAAAGATCGCGCTCCGCGGGCGTCATGAATCCGTAGAGCACGTGCGCGTCCTCGCGCACAACCAGATGGGTGAGAATTCGAACAGGCTTGCCGGCAACCGGAAGCTTGTCGTAGCTCGACAGCGGAATGGATACTTCGTAGCCGACGCCGCCGACATCGATGGTTACGTGCGTAGGCAAGGCGCTTATCAATGTCCCGTCGAGAAAGGTGATCATGTTTAAACGTGATTGGTTAAATCGCTAAATCGTTGAATCGTCAAATCTGTCACTCAGATTTCAACACCAGCGTCAGATCGACGTGTTTCCCTTTCGGGATGTTGAAACCGCTAACGGAAAAAAATTGCACGTTTTCCGGCGGATTCGCGAAAACGTCGCTCGCCACAGACGTGGGTAGAACGATGAAACGTGGACCAGCGCCATTGATGAACTCACCGGCGGCTCGCTTTTTCAGCGGCGTGAGAAAACCCTTAACCCGCGAGCGAAAATACCAGACCAGGCTTGGTTCCTGGAACTCAACTGCAGCAAATTGCATGTTGGGCTGGAGAGATTCGCGAGACAGTTGAAACAGCTGATACGCGGGGAAAAACCGCGCCACTAACGGTGGAACTGCAAGAGCAATGACGATCCAAGCGCACGCAGTCACGATCGCTATTCGTCCGAATAAGGAGCGGCAGCCTTCAGCGATCGACCGACGCGCACCGGAGACTGGCGCTGTTATCTCCGGCCAATGCCGGGCGAGCAAAAGCGCAAGCATTCCAAACGCCGGCAACGTGTAATGCGGCAACTTCGTTTTGATCAGTGAGAAAATGATGAAAATGATCGCGATACCGGAGAGAAGATATCGGTCAATGTTGTCACGCTTGTGCCGCAAATCTTTCACGAGCGATGGCAACTTGATGGACCACGGAAAGAAACTGACAAACACAGTCACGAAATAAAATGGCAACAACAAGATGTACCCGCCTAACGAATTCCAGCCGTGTCCTTCCATGGCTCCGAGGGAACGGCCGATGACGTGGCGGCCGATTCCGATTCGGAGAAATTCTCCATTTGTCCAGACCAGCGCCGGGACGCCCCAGGCAGCTACGATCGCCAGCATCAGCAGGATGCCGCGGCCAAACTTAAAACAGCGGCCCAGGTGCAAGTTCGATGCGTAGAAAATTGTCGATCCAACCGTTAGCAGCGGGACCCACGCGATCGGACCTTTTGCGAGGAACCCGAGCGCCATGGAGATGTAAAAGGAAAACCACCAGCGGTTAATTCGATGCTGCATTTCTGGCTTGTGCTCGTGCGGTGACCCGGTGAGGCCGTCCCGGAGCAATTCGAGGGCGCTCCAATGAGCGGTACTTACGAACAACGCCAGCCACATGTCGGCCACTGCGGCTTTCCCATGGATGAACGTTTGCAAACAAAGTGTGAATATGATGGCTGCCCGCCAGCCAATGCGTTCCCCGCCCAGCCGCAAACCATGGAACGG
>JAICUQ010000268.1 GCA_025935755.1 Chthoniobacterales bacterium
CCGACCGCGATCGTCTGGCATTATCGGCGGTTTACACTGCGCGCTTTTCTGAAACAGCAGGATGGCTACGGCGAAGCGGAATCTTTGCTGCGGTTCAAGCACTTGATCTTCTTTGGCCCGACCGGCACAGCGAAATGGCGCGGTCAAATTTACGGCGCTACCCGGTTCAGTTGGTTTGTAAATCGCCCCGTCATATATCACGGGATTTTCGGTGAAGGATTTTTCCAATCCATCTATCCCGCGCCGCAATCAGATGTCGCAGCGTACCTGAGCAGCATTGAATGGTTTGCGCTGACGATTTTTCTTTTTGGTCTGGGAATTTTTCTGCCGGGACTGCGCATTGTTCCGTACCTGATGTTTGGCGGCACTTTTTGCGTGGCGCTCTCGTATATGGTGCGGGCGCGGATCGAGCCAAAATTCGATACGGTCCACGCTCGACTGCTGGTGATGATCCTCGCGTTTGTGCAGCCGCTCGTCCGCGGATTCTCAAGATATTTTACGTGGCTGCGTTTCAAACGCACACCGGCAAACGTTATCCGAAAGCACGAACACTTGCCGGAAACAGCGCGTTCCCGGGGAAGCCTGACTCGCCGCGCATTTTGGAGCGAGGAGGGGAGGGACCGTCACTTTTTCCTGGGGGAAATGTTTCGATTGCTCGATGAAGAAGGCTGGCGTTATTCCACCGACAGTGGTTGGAACGACTGGGACATTCAGATTTACGGCAACTTCTGGTGGAGCGTTGCGCTTCAAAGCGTGACCGAAGATCACGGGCGAGGAAAGTGTTTGACCCGGGTGCGTCTTCGCAGCCGGATGGTTACGACAACGATCATTTTCAATTTGGTCGTGATCAGCCTGTTGATTTATCACCAGGTCAACGCTTCTCACCTCGATCTCTGGTCGATCGGTTTTTACCTGGCTTTTCTCGGATTTCTCGGAACACGAGCGCGCGCATTGAAATCGCGCGTAGCCGAACTGGTTGATCTTGCTGCGTTTCGGGCAGGTCTGCAGCGCGTGTCGCGTAAAGCGAAACCGGTTACCCCTGCAGCTGAGCCGGAATTGGAAGTTGCTGTGAACGCGACCGATCCGGCATCGCCGCACTTGCCCGGGTAATCAAGGAAGGGCCGCTTCCCAGCCGTCATGTTGTTATCCGACGGCTGCTCTCGCGTACCAACAGGCTACCGCGGGCAGCCAAGCCGTCGCTCCACGTCATCCCGAGCGAAGTCGAGCGATCCCGAAGCATCACAGCTGGTATCAGCGCGGAATGGAAAGCCTGGCCTCGCCCCGAAAGCGTTCGGGGCTGCGTTACAGCTTCGACTGCGCTTCGCAACGCTCAGAATGACAAAGTTGTTTTTCCTGATCCGCGCTCGACCCAACCAATGCGCTTCGCTTTCAAGATCGACATCGCGGTTCGCGCGTTGCCCTCCGCCACCATTACCACCATTCCAATGCCCATGTTAAAGACTTGATACATCTCCTCAGCATCGATGTTTCCGTTTGCTTGCAGAATTTGGAAGATCCTCGGTGCGCGCCAGCTTTTCGTTTCGATTACCGCGTCACAATTCGACGGCAAAATTCGCGGCAAATTGTCGATGAGACCGCCGCCAGTGATGTGAGCAAGACCTTTGATTACGCCAGGAGGAACTTTTGCCAGGAGGGGTTGATAGTTTTTGTGCACCCGAAGTAATTCTTCGCCAACCGTGATCGCCGAACCGGGTAGAGCTGAACGCGGTTTGAGCCGCATTTTGCCGAACAGGATTTTTCGCGCCAACGAATAGCCATTGGTATGCAAACCATTTGAAGCCAGCCCAAGAACGACGTCGCCCGGTTTAATCCCGCTGCCATCAATGATTTTCGTTCGATCCACTACCCCCACGATGCAACCCGCGAGATCGTATTCGCCTCTGCGATACATCCCCGGCATCTGCGCAGTTTCGCCTCCGAGCAAGGCGCACCCCGCTGCGCGACAGGCACGCGAAAATCCGCGAAGCAATTCCTGGAACACGCGTGGTTCCAGTCTTTCGCAGCCGATGTAATCAAGGAAGAATAGCGGGCGGGCGCCAAGGACTGC
>JAICUQ010000211.1 GCA_025935755.1 Chthoniobacterales bacterium
CGAGGTCTGGGCGTGGACAGCCATCGGCGCGCTCAATGTGATGACGAGCAGCGCGGCGGCGATGGTAAAAAAAACGTGAACGCAGATGGATTTTTTCATGACATTAGAAACCAAGCTCAAACGTGAGGTGGCACAACAAATTAGGCGCCATCATTTCGGCAACTAGGACTCACATTCAATGAAACCGATAGATTTTGATTATGCTTCTCCAGAAACCGACCTGGACCGATACGCGATATCAGGCGCGAGCTGGGCGGCGTGGAAGTCGATCGAGTGCCGCATTGTGCCGTTGTTGGCGAAGATGACGTTGAGTGTTTGCCTCTGGCGAACAAGAGAATCGGTCCTGGCACGGTGCCGTTAAATGTCCACGCCTGGATATTGCACGCCGCCCGCTATCTCTTTGAGTTATCTTTCTTAGCTCCTCTCCAATAATTGTTTCAAGACGATCGCTTCGTTATGCCTTACTCACCTGCCTTCTCGAGCAATTTCGCGACGGCATATTCGCGATACATCCTTGCCATCACGCTTCCGCTGATCCCCGCCGGGCAGACTGCAACGCATTCGTAAATGTTTGTGCAATTGCCAAAGGCTTCCTCGTCCATTGCGCGAACCATGCCGAGAACACGACGATGACGTTCTGGTGCGCCTTGCGGCAGAAGGGCGAGATGGGAAACCTTGGCGCCTGTAAATAACATCGCGGAAGCATTTGGACACGCAGCCACACACGCGCCGCAACCGATGCAAGCGGCTGCTTCCATCGCGAGGTCAGCCTTGCTTTTTGGCACGAGAACCGAGTTCGCCTCGGGCGCGGAACCGGTCCGGGCAGAAATAAAACCACCGGCTTGCACGACCCGATCCAGCGCGCTGCGATCGATCACCAGATCCTTGATGATCGGGAAGGCTCTCGCGCGAAAGGGCTCAACAATGATGGTGTCGCGATCGCGGAAAGAACGCATGTAAACCTCGCAGGCCGCGCCAGGGTGGTTGGGCCCATGCGCCTCGCCATTGATCGTCAACGAGCACGTGCCGCAAATGCCTTCGCGACAATCCGAATCGAATGCGATCGGTTCTTCTCCGCGCTGGACCAATTGCTCGTTGACGATGTCGAGCATCTCAAGGAACGACGTGTCCGGCGAAATATCTGCTGCTTCGTAATCGAGCAATTTTCCCGTTGTCGCGGCATCTGGTTGTCGCCACACCTTGAGATGAAAATTCACGGTTAGGAAAAGCTAGCGCGGCCCCAGCTTATTTCCAACTGTCGGCCCCAAATGGAGTGCCGTTGTTGTGGTGAAATACCTCTTTTGGATGAGCGTCGTTTGGCGCGCGCCCGGGACGTTTGATGCCAACGAGCATGATCGCCGAAAGATGTCGCCGGTATTTAGCGAAAACCCGGCGCATCGCGATGACACGTCGGCGTGCTTCGGCATCTCGGAGAAGATTCGAACCAAACCGCACCGCTCCCTGGAAACCTTCGTCTTGAATAAGCCGGCCCGGTTTTAACAATCGCATCGGGCGGAATACTTCAGTGCGAACATTGAAACCTTCCTTTTGGAGGAGGGCGTGCCATTCATTTGCGGTCAACGGTCTCGCCCCAACGCGAATCGTTTGAGAGAGGGTGTGTTGGATTTCGAGTTTGATCGTCTCGTCCAAATCTTCAGGCACAAGGCAGAGCTCGTGAATGCCGTAACGGCCGGCTGGTTTCAATATCCGAGCTGCCTCTCGCACGATCGCTGATTTTTGAGCCGGCCCTTGCATCGTCAGCATCGCTTCTCCAAAGACAACTGTAGCGCTGCCCCCCGGCAGCCCGGTATCTGACGCGCTCGCAACCAGACATTTTTGCCTGAGGCTTGTGAGTCTGCTACCGATGCGATTGGCGGCCGCTTCATTCTCTTCAATCCCAATGTAAGAGGCGGGCTGATACTTCAGCGCAAGCTCGGTGGTAACCCCCAGACCAGGCGCAAACTCGACCACGGCGTCAGCGCGATGTATGCCTAACGAGTGTAGCATCGATCGCGTCAACTCCAGTCCACCCGGTCGCAGGACGCGTTTGCCCAGGCGCGCGAGTAGCCAATGCCCGGGCATTTTGCCAGCCGTCAGCTCGACTCCCGGGAGCGGAAGTTCAGTATCTATTTTCATAAGGATAACTCAGAGAGATGACGTTCGTTCGAGAGATTCCTTGCCAGCGCGCAGTCTTAAATAGTTGCGGATGAATAACGCCGCCCGATAGAATACCTCTTCATCGAGCCGGATGCGCAAAAGCAGACGCTCCGCAAAGTCGAGAGTGTCTCGGGTGTCTTCTTCGCGCCCGATGGCGAGGAGCTCTTCTCCCGCGGCAACCAGCTTGCGATGCTCGAGATGGAGCGCGGATTCGTTAGTCTCCAGCTCCTCCCATTGCGCAACGTCGCCGAGCCACGCAGGATCGAACTCGCCCGCAGCAAGCGGCGCGAGCAGGCCAAGGATTTGCAGGACCTTCGTCTCTTCGTGTTGGAGGTGCGGTTCCAGGAGTTTGGTGATGGCGTTCGCGGCGGACGTGGTGCGGCCTCCCGCGCGCGTGAGATTTTTCAGGGCGGCACTGAATTGCGCATGACTAAGCTGCAGGGCTTCAGGTAACTCAAGGCTTGAAGCCCGGGATGCGGTCGAAGCTGGCGGGGTCGAAGAGACTTTGTGATTAAGTCTGAGCTCCAGATATCTGCCGATCAGCATTGCCAAAGGAGTAAAGACTGATTCGGTGAGCCACGCCCGGAAAAGAAGGCGCTCGGCAAAGCGGGCTTGATGCGATTTTCCTTCTTCACGAGCAGCGGCGATGAATCGTTTTATCGCGGAAAGGATCGTCGCGTGCTCCACCCGCAAATCGCGCAAGTCGCTCTTCAACCGATCAATTTGCGGAAGCATTTGCGCCATTTCCGAAGTCACTTCTCCGCGCGCGATCCGCGGCAAAAGGGCGAGCGGTTCCAGGACGTCCACTCGTTCCTTTGCCAGATGCGGCAAGAGGATCGCTTCCAGAATCCCAGCGGCCTCGCCAGTCTCACCGCCGCTCTCGACGGCTGCTCGAACCGATTTGCAAATGGATTCTTCGTCCAGTTGCAGCGCTCTTGGAACGTTAAGCTTCATCTCGTGCCGCCAAGGTCAGCATCTGATTCAGACAACAGCGGAAGCCGTCGCTTCCGCTCGTGTCAGGGCGAGGGTCTTCGGGAAGAGCACGTTATTTTCCTCATGCACATGCTGGTGCATGTCCTTCTCGAGACACGCGAGTCCATCATAGAGCGCGCGCAAAGTGTTGCAGGCCCATTCCGGCGGCGTGTAGCCGTCGGTCAGCGCCTTGAACTGCGCCAAAGCTACTCCGGTTTTCTCGTGCTCTGCTTCCAGCTTCTCAAATTCCGCAGGGAAATCGGAAAAGCTGTCGCTCTTCTCGCCTTTGGCCGCTTCCAACTTACGAATCGCGGGGAAGACATTTTCGTCCTCATCCCGAGTGTGAGAAGCAACCTTCGCGTTAAAATTCTCGAACACGCGCCGGAGTTCGACCAGCCGCGGTTCGCTGTCGCCATGCACGGCGGCGACTTTTTTGGTCATAAAGTCGAGCCGGGGAAGTTCCTCGCGCAGATAGCCATGGTGAATTCGTTCGATGTGATCGCAGAGCTCTCTCAGGGTGATGGTATCGGGATCGGGGTGGCTCGTCTCTGGAAAGCTATCGAGCGCCGAGAGCATCGCGACCACCGGCGCAGGATCGAGTTCTCGGGTCTGGCATACGTCGCGCAACGTTTTTTTCCCTCCGCAGCAATAGTCGATTCCGAGATTTTCAAAGAGGCGCGAGCTGGCCGGGAAGGCGCGAACGATTTCTCCAACGGTGATGTCAGCGGTGATGTTTTTCATGGCGTAATTTTGTTACAAGAGTCCTACGGCTCCTAAAGCTGTACCGCAAATACATTTTTATTGAAACCTATCTCTTTTGGAAGTACTCATCGCTCATGACCCAAACTTCCCTGCTCGCGCACGATCACTCCGAACTCGACAGCGCGCTGGCCGGGCTCGTTTCCGCCCTGACCGCAGGTGATGCTCCACGAATCTGGAACGGCTCGATTTTTTCTAGGTGCGCCTCGCAGTGCACATCTGGGCCGAAAACCTCCAGTTCCTTGTTGCGCATAGCGGAAGCCAGTCGAGGATCGACGCCGGCAAGCAGCGTGCCCGAATCGAAAGAAATCCGGAATCTCGTGGCGCAACTACGCAAGGATCACGATTTCTTCGTGAGTGAACTGACGTCGGCAGTAAAACAACTGCGCGTATTGTGCCGCAGCGACCAATCGGCAGGTCTGCGCGAGGTAGGCAAAAAAATCGAGGCCGTCAGGCACCGGCTCGATATGCACAACGCTCTCGAAGAATCGCGGGTCTGTCGTTGGGCCGCACGTCTGCTCAATCCGCCTGAGCAGCTGGCTCTAAATGGAACATCCGGCGGGAACTCGAAAACATTCCGCAGCGCTTCCGGAAACGACACGAGGACGGCTTACGGGTTACCAAAAATCCAGTTTCCCGAAGCCATGATCCCTCAAATTGCGCGTGCATTTCAAAGAGGCTCGTGCCTACCATTCGCATTTTTTGCAGGATTTCCCGTGCCTTTGCTCCACCTTCTCC
>JAICUQ010000029.1 GCA_025935755.1 Chthoniobacterales bacterium
GCGTTACACGTAGCGTCGCGGTTTGCGCTTTGCAGTCACTCAAAACAACGGCAAGCGAAGCCAGCGACTGCGATTGTTTACCAGCTTTTCAAGAGCAGGGCGCTTAAGCGGATGCCCAGGATAACTCGCTGCCTCGAGCGCCTTGTTCTGCTCCAGGATTATGAAAGCGACGAACCGGGCTGATTTCCGGGGGCGCACGCATCTTGCGTGCGGTGTTCGGCATCCTGCCGACCACAAATGTGCCCGCAAAGATGCCGGCGCGCGGGCTGGAAGCGTGCGCTCCCAAGCCATAGCACTTCGTGCGAATTGCGAGCACCCGCTCTTCTTCGAATTGCGCGTGAGGAGATCGATTCGATTTCCTCCGCGGGTTAAGTTCCGCCTGTGACACCACTGACTAGTAAACCTGAAAACGCTGAACAGGACCGTAGCCCGCAAGCTTGCGGACGGATTGCTTATCCAAAATTTCAATCGACGGGTTTTCCGGATGACAATATGCGGCCAAATTCTTAGTCACGTCTTCTTTCTCCGCTGCATCCCACCCCTTCCACACCTTGGCGGCAATCCATGCTTTCGCTTCTGGCGCACTGCAATCTACGCGTAGCAAACCTTGCCTTTGAAGCTTTTCAATCGCGGCGGCGAGTTTTGGTG
The DNA here is from genome assembly GCA_025935755.1 of Chthoniobacterales bacterium. GTDB lineage: Bacteria > Verrucomicrobiota > Verrucomicrobiia > Chthoniobacterales > UBA10450 > Udaeobacter. Next base: position 649 of record JAICUQ010000029.1, read on the forward strand.
GCGTGATTTTCTTTGCCGGAGTTTGATTCCGAATTGCGCCGCCTGCGGTTTTAACGCCGCTCCGGTCGAAACGCTTTCGAAGCCCTTCAGGGAATTCGCTGAAGTAAACTTTCACCACCGCGGAATGTGTCCGCAATACAATTCCGTCTGGTTCAACGCGACTTACGATTGCATCCTTGTATTCTTTGCCGTTGATGGTTTTGAAATCCTCACCCGGCGCGAGTGATGCAGTCACTGTTATCAGGATCGCGAGTGCTGTTGCCCAATGGTTCACGCGATTTTCAGCGAAGTTATTAATTCATCACGTTGGGCGATTCGCGTTCAGCACTGTTTGCGAAAGCCTTTACTCAATTAACGTGGGCGACCGCCGCTCTGGCGCGCTCGTTGCCGCTAATGTCCGGCTCAATCGATCTATATCGCCTCGTATCTCCGCGGCTTCATTCGTCGCGGCGACCTGTGCGCTCACCTTTTGCAGGCCAGCAGTGAGGGCCTGAACTTGCTGCTCCAAGCGCGCAATGATGACCGCCTGTTCCTCGTTCTTACGGTGCTCTTTCAGGAACTCGTTAAGCAACATCGCGTTGACTTGATCGTAGCGCACTGCCGTGGGCTTACCTTCAAGATCGCGGCCGACCAGGTCGGGATTCACTTTTTCCACCTCCTCTGCCACGAGGCCAAACTGCCGGATGCCTAACGGGTCTATCTCTTTCTTGTATCGGAAAATGACCGGCCTCAGTGCGAAAAGCGCCTCGCTGGCTTCCTCCACCGGCTCAATCGCTTCTTTAAAACGGCGAGAGGAGACCGTCGTTCCGAGTTTGCCATCGGCGTTCACGAGAACCGTAAGGCCGTTAGCGCTAACCTGGTTGTGAATCCCTCCGACGTAGCACGCTGATTCTGACGTCTGGTTCGGCAGATTATCGCCGATACGAATGGTGTTGCTTTCGCCGGCAACTCCACTCACTTGCGAGCCAATGCTGATATTGAAGTCGCCCGTGATGTCCTGGCCGGCCCGAACCCCGATTGCACTGTTGTTATTGCCGCTCTCGTTATTCAGCAATGCGCCCCAGCCAATGGCAGTATTTGAAATGCCCGCCGTATTCGCAACAAGTGCGTTCATGCCGTTGGCGGTGTTAAAGGTGCCAACTGTGTTGAAGTACAGTGCATTCCACCCAGTCGCGGTGTTTTGTTGCCCACTTGTGTTGCTGAGCATCGCATCAAAGCCAATGGCGGTGTTGGCGCTGCCATCGGTGTTACTGAGAAGTGAACCCAAACCGATGGCCGTATTGAGCATACCGGTGGTGTTCGAGGAGAGCGCATAATTGCCAAAGGCACTGTTGGATTGACCGTCGGTGTTGTGTTCAAGCGCATGCGCCCCAAACGCTGAATTAAAGCTCCCTATACCGGTGCCTGTGGAGTCGTTATTAAGGAGAGCAGCTACTCCAACAGCCGTGTTGTCTGTTCCAACGGTATTGAATAAGAGGGCGGCAGTGCCAATCGCGATGTTGGCGTTTCCATTCGCATTGAAAAGGAGGGTGCCTGCTCCCACAGCGGTGTTGTAACTGCCAGCGCTGTCATTCAGGAGCGATCGCCATCCTACCGCTGTATTCGCGACACCGGCACCAAGGTTGAGCAGCGCATTCTGCCCCTCCGCCGTGTTTAATCCCGGATATCCTCCGTCAGGCGGTGGAATCACTGCGTAAGTTTTGTGTGCGACGAGCGACAGGCAGAGCACTGTCACGACGATGGCGAGTGTCGTTTTCATAATCCTGCAGCCTCGCAGAGGAATCGTACTCGTCGAGATAGAAATGAGTAAGAGCTTGGAAAAGCGTTTCTCAATCCACCCAAAGTCGCCCGAACTCTGACCCGCGATTGCGGCACGAGTAGCGCAGTTAAGGGGCACACTCCGTGCGCGCCGCGCAGCTGGATGTGGCGGGCAAAGGAGTGGCCGCCCTGCCAAATCGCATGCCTCTATTTATTTGCCTGCGACATTCAGTACCACCCGAAACCGCGCTTTACCGCTCATCATGCGGTCGTACGCTTCGGCGGCTTTTTCCAACGGAAAAATTTCGTTCATGGAATGCACGTCCGAAGACGCACTGAACTCCAGAGTGTCCTGTGAATCGATGGATGTTCCCGAGTACCAACCTTTCACCGACCGGGAACCGGTGATGAGCAGAATCGGATCCACCGAGATCGGCCCTGCTGCGCCGATGACCATCAGCAGGCCGTTAGGTGCGAGGCCGCCGAGTACCGCTGTCATTGCCTCGGCATTGGTGACGGTCGCGATCACCACTCTGGCGCCGCCCAGCTTGTTCAATTCCGCCGCCGGATCTGAGGCCTGGCTATCGATGTAGTGGTGTGCACCGAGTTTTTTGGCGAACGCTTCCTTATCCTTTCCGCGCGCAATGGCGACAGTGTTGAAACCCATCCGCCTCGCAAATTGCACGCCCAGATGGCCAAGTCCGCCAATCCCGAGCACCGCAACCACGTCACCGCCTCGAGCGCCGCTGTTTCGCAGCGCATTGAACGTCGTTAGGCCGGCGCACATCAGCGGTGCGCTCTCGATTGCGGAGAGTTCGCCAGGTACCGAGGCGAGGGCTTGAGCCGGGGCAAGCATGTAGTCGGCGTATCCGCCGTCGAAGGAAATTCCTGTGGTCAGCAAATTTACTGTGCAGGCAAAGAACTCGCCACGCCGGCAGTGATCGCAATAACCGCAGTTGCCAGCGTGCCAGCCGACGCCGACGCGCTGGCCGGTTTGCCACGGCTTAACCGCTTCGCCAAGGGCATCAACAACACCGATGATTTCATGTCCCGGCACCCGCGGATACTGGATACCAGGCCAAAGGCCTTCTTTGACTAACGAGTCGCTGTGGCAAACTCCGCACGCTTCCACCTTAACGCGCACCCACCCGCGCTCGGGTTCGGGGATGTCGCGCTCGACTAGCTCCAGCGGACCGCCCGCTCGGGAGACTTGGACAACACGCATTTTCTTGTTCATGCATTTCAATCGTCGCAGCTCCCAGAAAAGACAAGAGCTGTGGCGCTGTTGCGGAAGGATTTCAGCGAGCGTGGATGCTTCAAATCCGCGCGCCATTTAGCGGGCGAACGATTCCATTTAGATGAAGGGGCGCCGATCAAGCGATGTAATTTCCTGCACATTCTTTTTCGGAGCCGTCTTCGGCATCGCCATCGTGGTTGCAGTCGCCGCTGAAACAGGCGCGGTCCTCACGGGCAAAGCTGCGATGGGCGACTGGAGAAGCGATGCACCGGGAGTGACACGCAAAATCACGGTGCAGGATTTGCCGCCGCCGAGCTCGAATGCGCTGGCGATAAATGGACCACGCGTCGTGGCGCGGCCCGCAAACGCCCAACCCAAGGTTCCGCCGGGATTCAAAATTGAATTGTACGCCAGTGGATTTCGCGATCCGCGATTCCTGCTCACCGCACCGAATGGCGACATCTTCGTGGTAGAAAGTCGCGCCAATCAAATCAAAGTGCTGCGCGACAACAACAGCGATGGCAGGCCCGACGTCACTGAAACTTTTGCACAGAACGATTTGAACAAGCCGTTCGGAATCGCCTTCTATCCTCCCGGCGATGATCCGCAGTTTCTCTACGTGGCGAATACCGACGGCGTGATTCGATTTCCCTATCGTAATGGCGATCTCAAAACGCGTGGCCCAGCCCAAAAGCTCGCCGCACATCTCTCGCCCGGCGGGTTGCTGCGCGGCGGCGGGCACTGGACACGTTGCATCGTCTTTTCACACAACGGAAAAAAAATGTACGTGTCCATCGGCTCGCGTTCTAACGTGTCGGATAACGCTGCAGAAGAAAACCGCGCGCGCATCTTTGAGTTCAATCCCGATGGCACCGCTCAAAAGGTTTACGCCTGGGGAATCCGAAACGCCGTTGGCATCGCTTTCCGGCCCGGTGGCAACGAACTATGGATGAGCACAAATGAGCGGGACGAAATCGGCGAAGATTTGCCGCCCGATTACATCAGCAGCGTGCGTCCGGGCGGGTTTTATGGATGGCCCTGGTATTACATCGGAAATCATCAGGATCCACGTCACAAAGGGAAGCATCCCGAGCTGGCGGACAGAGTCATCGTTCCCGATGTGCTCGTGCAGGCGCACTCGGCTTCCCTCAATCTATGCTTTTATACGGGCGACCAATTTCCGTCCGAATACAAAGGCGACATCTTCGCTGCTTTGCACGGTTCCTGGAACCGGATGAAACGGACCGGTTATAAAGTGATTCGGGTACCATTCGATAAATCGACCGGCAAAGCACGCGGCGAATATCAAGACTTCGTGACCGGCTTCGTTACTTCCGACGGCAAGGTCTGGGGTCGTCCCGTTGGACTTACCGTCGCGAAAGACGGTAGCCTCCTCGTTTCTGAAGACGGTGATAAGACGATCTGGCGGGTGAGCTACAACCGATGAAGAATCTGATCTTTTGTCAGCGAGAGTTACGCGACCAGTCTCGAGCTCCCGACCGGCTGAGGCGATTGCGCATTCGTAGCCTGACACCTAACGATTGTGCCGCCCTTGCCATTTCGCCCAATATCAAAGCTGGCACCGCTTAACGCCGCTCCATGGCGCATCAAACGAAGACCAATTCCATTGGACCGCGCGTTTTCAGAAAAGCCCACACCATCATCAACGATCGTGAGACAAACATCGCGTCCTTTTGCGGTCAGGCTGATATCGATCTGCTTGGCAGCAGCATGTTTCATCGAATTTGTCACCGCCTCCTGCGCAATCCGATAAAATTGGTTGGCAACACCGGAATCCTCAATTCGAACCGAGTCGTCTCTGTGAAAGGTACAATGGATCTGCGATCGTTCCGACACATTGTCCGCGAGCCGCTGCAATGCATCCGACAAACCTTCTGCATCCAATTCAGGCGAGTAGAAGCCACGCGCGAGCTTGCGGGTAAGATCGATCGCTTCCTCCAAACAATGGACCAGGCGTTCCGCATCCGCGGTTTGGGGCAGACATTGTTTGGCGAGTTTTTGTTTTAGCGCTTCAGCCGTAAGACCCGTTCCGATCAGGTGCTGCCCAAGTCTATCGTGCAGATCCTGACCTAACCTTCGCCGTTCGCGATCCGCAACTTGTACAATCTCCCGATCCAATCGCTGTCGTTCAGCCATCTCGTGTTGCAACTGCGCTGTGCGCTGGTCCACGCGGCGATCCAGCTCACGAACAAGCGTTGCCAGCTTCGAAAGAACGCCTGCGAACACAATGAAAGCGACAAAAGCCATTGCCAGATTCCACCAGCCTTCAAACGGAGTTCCCGCCGCAGCGTCTGAAAGCAGCCATACTCCAACGCATGCTACGGCTGTCGCCGCACTAAACCAAAATCCACCAAACCATGCTGCTACTGATATGGGAAGCAGATAAAATAAAAGGACGGGCTGGTCGTAGGCCGTTAGATAGTCAGCAAATCCCACGACGCATATGGCAATGACGCAGACGATCACCAGCGACGTGCGCCTTAGCCTTAGATGCCGAAAATCCCGCAGCTTCGAATTTACGTGATCGAACACGGCTGCAACCTCCCGGTTTCAACTGATTTAGAGTCAATACTGCTGTTACTCCCATCAAGCAAAAGGAAAAAGGTTAGTATCGATCATGCGGATGCGAATAACTTTCCAGTTCATCTGAGTTGTTAGTGGGAAACGCGCTGAAACAAACCTGACACACTTCGGTCAACAATGTTCTACGTAAGAGATCAGGCCGAACCAGAGAACTAAAACCGAAAGCCCTAACGTGCAGGTAAAATCGCTTATTGCGCAGGCACGTCGGTCGCGCGCGACTGATGTTTATCGAGAGCACAACCAGTTAGGCCGGCAACCGACAGCAGCTACCCCGGAGGTACATACGATTAATGAAGAACTGGCTGGTTCTGTCGTTACGGCTGTACTGTTGCCACTTTAGACACCCCATACTTCGAGATTGCGCGTCGCATCGACCCGCGTGAGGCTTTACCAAATGAAAATTGGTTTCGCTCAAATCAATCCGACGGTGGGCGATTTGAGGGGAAACTGTGAACTGATTGCCCGCGCGTACGAGCGGCTCGCGGCGGCGGGCGCGGAACTTGTGCTCACGCCTGAGCTAGCCATGACTGGATACCCGCCGCAGGATTTGGTTTTAAAATCGCGTTTCGTTCCGCAAAATCTGGAGTTGCTGGGAAATCTGCACGCTCGCGTCGGCGAGGCGGCATTGCTCGTCGGGTTCGTCGATCGGAACGAAGGACGCGGTAAGCCATTCCGTAACGCCGCGGCTCTCCTTGAACGCGGCAAACCAATCAGGAAAACCTACAAATCACTGCTGCCGACATACGACGTTTTCGACGAAGAACGGTATTTTCAGCCGGCTGAACGTGTCGAGCCGCTTCTTGTCCACGGGAAAAGAATCGGCGTAACGATCTGCGAGGACATTTGGACCGAACATTACTTGCCGCGCCCGCTGTACGATTGCGAGCCGGTGCGCAGCCTGGTGGAGCAAGGCGCGGAGATCATCGTGAATTTAAGCTCCTCGCCGTTCAGTTTACACAAGCCGGCGATCCGGTACGAGATGGTGGCGGGTCTCTCGCGCGCGCACCAGCGTCCAATCAGCTACTGCAACTTGATAGGGGGGAACGACCAACTTGTTTTCGACGGTAATTCTTTCGCCGTGAACTCCGCGGGCAATGTGATCGCACAACTCGCCGCGTTTCGCGAAGAAGAAAGAGTTGTCGATTGCGATTCGACTTCGACAGTCGAATTCCACGAGGAAAAAATACCGGAACAACTTTTTGGCGCGTTGTCTCTTGGACTGCGCGATTACTGCCGCAAGTGTAACTTCCACTCGGTAGTGATTGGGTTAAGTGGCGGAATTGATTCCGCTGTTACTGCCGTCATTGCGGCGGATGCGTTAGGCCCGGAGAATGTCACCGGCGTTTCGATGCCAAGTCCTTACTCGTCACGCGGCAGCATTGAGGACGCGCGCGCACTCGTACGCAACCTCGGGATCAAATCTCTCGAGATTCCGATCACCGACGCGTTTCAGGTCTTTAAGGCGCAGTTCAAGGAAATCTTCAAAGGCTTGCCCGAAAACGAAACCGAAGAAAATATCCAGCCGCGTTTACGCGCGATGATTCTGATGGCGCTGTCGAACAAGTTTGGTCACCTGGTTTTGTCGACTGGCAACAAGAGCGAACTGGCGGTTGGTTACTGCACGCTTTATGGCGACATGGCGGGCGGATTAGCTGTCATCAGCGACGTGCCGAAAACGATCATTTACAAACTGGCTCAGTGGATCAACTCCGATTATGCATCCCGAGCGGGCCGCGGCGAGATGATCCCAAAATCTACAATCGAAAAGCCTCCCAGCGCCGAGTTAAAGCCGAACCAAAAAGACCAGGACACACTTCCGCCCTATGAAATTCTGGATGAGATTCTGCATCTTTACGTGGAAGACAACCTCAGCGCACGCGACATTATTGCGCGCGGGTTTGACGAGAAAACGGTGCGTTGGGTGCAGCGCCGCGTCGATCTGAACGAATACAAACGCGAACAAGCTGCGCCTGGACTAAAAGTTACCAGCCGCGCTTTCGGCATCGGACGCAAGATGCCGATCGCACAAAAGTATGTCGATTGACGCCGCGCTGTAAGCTAAGGGCTGGCGATTAGTCTCATAAAGAGCAGCCGGGTGTTCTTGCACCGCAGAAACTATTGCAGGCGTCTCACATCGCCTGCATCTGCGATTCCTTTTGCGAGGGAGGCACCCACTTTGCGATGGCCCAGCTGTTTCCTAAAAGCGCGAACGTCCATGCCCGGGTCACAATTTTCGGTTTGGTTATCCTGATCTGCGGAGCTGGCTGGGCGACTTCGACCATTTACTGGTCTCCATACACCACCAACGTCGATGTCCCGTTACAACAACCGATCCCGTTTAGTCACAAGCATCATGTCACTGACGACGGGATTGATTGTCGTTACTGCCATACTTCGGTCGAAAAATCGTCTTTCGCAGGCATCCCTCCGACTGAAACATGCATGACGTGTCATTCGCAGTTGTGGACGGATGCGCCTGTGCTCGCCTCGCTGCGTAACAGTCTCGCTACTGGCCAGCCACTAAAGTGGATCCGCGTAAACGATTTGCCTGACTACGTGTATTTCAACCACAGCGCGCACGTGGCGAAGGGAATTGGGTGCTCAAACTGCCACGGCCGCGTGGATCGGATGCCGCTGACGCGCAAGGCGGAAACTCTCTACATGCGATGGTGTCTGCGTTGCCACGAAAACCCGCAACAGTTTATCCGGCCACGCGACAAGGTCTTTGATATGGCGTGGCGAGCTCCGCCCAACCAGGAAGAGCAAGGCCAGGCCCTGATCCGCCAGTATCACGTCGATACCAGCGGTCGCCTAACGAATTGCAGCACATGTCACAGATAAGAGAAGTGATTAGTGAATAGTGAGCAGTGACCAGGCGTTATGAATCACGACGAACATTCACCGATCACCGATCACCGATCACCAATCACCAGAACAAATTCGTCTGACGAATTCGCCGCGGGCGCCGGCGAATGGAGTGAAGGGCTGAGCCGACGCGAATTCCTGCGCCTGGCCGGCGCTACTCTGGCACTCGCGGGATTCAGCTCATGCACGAAACAGCCGCCTGAAAAAATCGTGCCGTATGTCAGGCAACCTGAGATTGTCATTCCTGGAAAACCCTTGCGATTTGCAACCGCAACCCAATACGGTGGTTTCGCGCAAGGCTTGCTAGTGACCGGGTACGAGGGCCGCCCCACAAAAATCGAAGGAAACCCAACGCATCCGGCTAGTCTCGGCGCAACCAGCGTCTGGGCGCAGGCCGACGTTCTCGATCTTTATGATCCGGACCGCGCGCAGACAGTCACCACCGGTGGCGCAATCAGAGCCATCGGCGATTTTTGGAATGCGCTGAATCTGGCGCTCGAACCATTGAGATCCAGCGGGGGCGCCGAGTTTCGCATTCTCACCGAACCAATCAGCTCGCCCACCTTGCTGGCACAATTGGCGCGCGTCATGCAAAACTTTCCGCAGGCGCGCTGGTGCATCTGGGATCCGCTTAACCGTGACAACCTCGGTGATGCCGAAGTGATCTGTGATTTTTCAAAGGCGAAAATCGTCGTGTCATTCGATTCCGACTTTCTCTACGCGCACCCTTACGCGCTGCGTTACGCGCGTGATTTCGCAAAGAGCCGGCGCGTCGTGGAGCCGGAAGGCGCAGGCATGAACCGTTTCTATGCCGCGGAGCCCACTCTCACCATCACCGGGTCTAATGCCGATCATCGCATCGCCGTTTCCAGCCGGGAAGTTTTGCCATTGGCAAAACAGATCGCCGCCGCGCTAGGAGTCGGTGTTGCTGCGCGCCGAAATGGTGAACACGAAGGTTGGGTGAAGGGAGTCATTCAGGATCTTCAGGCAAACCGCGGGCGAAGCGTCTTGATCGCGAGCGAAACGCAGCCGCCCGAATTGCACGCGCTCGTAGCCGAAATGAATGCCGCACTCGGGAACGTAGGAAAAACTGTCTCGCCTGCTCCGGTTTTACCGTTGCCGCCAAATCGGATCGCCTTTCCCGATCTTGTGGAAGAAATGAAGCGCGGCGCGATCAATTTAATGATCGTTCTCGGCGGCAACCCCCGTTACGACGCGCCGGTCGATTTCAATTTCGCCGACGCATTCAAAAAAGTGAACCTGCGTATCCATCATAGCGTTCACTTCAATGAAACCTCCCGCTACTCACACTGGCATGTGCCGGCTGCGCATTTTCTCGAATCGTGGAGCGATACACGCGCTTTTGACGGTTCTACGTCCATCGTGCAGCCGCTCATCGAGCCGATGTATGCGGGAGTTTCTGCACATGAAATCCTGGAAACTGTGAATGAACGCTCGCCTCGTTCCGCATACGAAATCGTACGCAACCATTGGGGCGGACCGCAACCCGCGCCCGATTTCGAGGCAAAGTGGAGAAAGACGCTAAGCGATGGCGTGGTGAAAGAAATGACGGCCCCGGCGGCAGATCTGACGTCGCAAGTTCATGCCTCCTCCGCTTCAACGCTTCAACCGGTCAACGGTTCAACGTCTGACCTCGAAATTCTCTTCCGGCCGGATGTCAGCCTGCGTGATGGCCGTTATGCGAACAACGGTTGGCTGCAAGAATTGCCGCAGCGATTCTCGTCACTGACATGGGACAACGCCGCGCTGATCAGTCCAGAATTAGCAGAGAAACAGCACCTGGAAAACGGGGATGTGATCGAGCTTACGTTTCGCGGTCGCAAGCTGAGGGCGCCGGTTTGGATTCAGTCTGGCCAGGCGAAGAATTCAGTTACGCTTCCGTTAGGATATGGGCGGGAAATAGTCGGCCGGATCGGGCGAAACGTCGGGTTTAACGCTTACGCGTTGCGCACGTCAGATGCCTTGTGGTTTGCTCATGGCCTAACGATTCGAAAGACGGGTGACCGTCACTGGCTGGTTACCACCCAGCATCATCATGATGTTGCAGGCCGCGGCATCTTGCACGACGGCACCCTTGCAGGATTTCTCGCCGATCCCCACTTTGCCCAGAAGCCTGAACAGCGTCCGCCGCGAGATTATACGCTCTATAACCCGGATGAATTTCCGTACAAAAGCTACAAGTGGGGTATGGTGGTCGATCTCAATGTGTGCATCGGCTGTCAGGCCTGCACCATCGCCTGCCAGGCGGAAAACAATATTCCAATCGTCGGAAAACAACAGGTCAGTGTTCACCGTGAGATGCACTGGATTCGGGTCAGCACGTATTACTCGGGAGTGAAAGAGAATCCAAGCATCACGCACCAGCCGGTGCCATGCATGCATTGTGAGAACGCGCCGTGCGAACTGGTGTGTCCGGTCGGCGCCACGGTCCATGACAACGAAGGATTGAACGTTCAGGTTTACAATCGTTGTGTCGGCACGCGTTACTGTTCGAACAACTGCCCTTACAAAGTACGGCGTTTCAATTTTCTTGAATACAACAGCGGCCTGAGTCCAAGCGTAAAGCTGGTAAAAAATCCGGACGTCACGGTGCGTTCGCGCGGAGTGATGGAGAAATGTACCTATTGCATACAACGAATTAATGCGGCCCGAATTACGGCCGAACTCGAGCAGCGCAAAATCCGCGACGGCGAAATCGTTCCGGCCTGCGCCCAGGTTTGCCCGGCAGAAGCGATTTCTTTCGGGGACATGAACGATCCGCAAAGCCGGTTAATGCGATTGAAACGCTCACCGTTGAACTACTGGATGCTGGGCGAATTGAACACACAGCCCCGAACCAGCTATCTGGCGAAACTGCGCAATCTCAACCCCGACGTTGCGAACGCCTATCGGTGAACGGCAATCAGTATGCATACGCAAAACAGATCACCGAACACTGTTGACCGATCACAATCTTTTTCTCCTCTCGGTTATCCCACCAATTTGCTCACGCCCGGCCAGACCTACGCCACCGTCAACCAAACGATCGCTGACATTCCACTGAAGCGTGCGCCGGGCCCGTGGTGGGTGGGTTTCATCATCTCCTTCCTGTTGCTGATGATGTTTTTAGTCGCAGTGACATGGCTGTTTTGGAAAGGTGTCGGCGTTTGGGGCATTAACATTCCGGTCGCATGGGGATTCGCGATCGTAAATTTTGTTTGGTGGGTGGGAATCGCTCACGCGGGCACGTTCATTTCTGCGATCCTGCTTTTGCTCTTCCAGCCGTGGCGTACCGCGATCAATCGCTTCACGGAAGCGATGACGCTTTTTGCGGTTTGTTGCGCAGGCCTGATGCCGTTGTTTCACCTGGGACGGCCATGGGTTTTCTATTGGCTTTTTCCGTATCCCGATACGATGCGACTGTGGCCGCAATTTCGCAGCCCGCTCGTGTGGGACGTCTTTGCCGTCGGCACGTATTTCACGATCTCCTTGTTATTTTGGTACCTGGGGCTGGTTCCTGATCTGGCCACCGTGCGTGATCGCGCGAAGAAGCTCTGGCAAAAAAAAGTATACGGCTTCTTTGCACTGGGGTGGCGCAACTCTGCGTCTCACTGGCAACGCCATCAGATTGCCTATTTGTTGTTAGCGGGACTGGCCACGCCGCTCGTACTTTCGGTGCACAGCGTCGTCAGTTTTGATTTCGCCGTTGCCATCGTTCCCGGCTGGCACTCTACCATTTTTCCTCCGTACTTTGTCGCCGGGGCGATCTACTCCGGGTTCGCCATGTCGCTGAACATCGTCATTCCGGTACGCAAGATTTACCACCTCGAGAACCTGATAACAGATCGTTACCTCAACAACATGGCGAACATCATGTTGGTGACGGGAATGATCGTTGCCTACGGCTATTTCATCGAAGCGCTTATGGCCTGGTACAGCGGCGACATTTTCGAAATCTACATGATGACGAACCGCGCATTCGGCCCCTATGGCTGGGTGTTTTGGGTGCTGATGCTGTTCAACGTACTGGTGCCGCAGGCGCTCTGGTCGGGGCGGATCCGGCGCAACCCGGTGCTGCTTTTCATTGTGGCGCTCTTCATTAACGCCGGCATGTGGATCGAACGGTTCGTGATCGTCATCACCAGCCTGCATCGCGATTTTCCGCCGTCGATGTGGGCAATGTTTTATCCCACGAAATGGGATTGGATGACGCTTTTCGGAAGTGTGGGTCTCTTTCTGACGCTGCAATTCCTTTTCATCCGGTTTGTCCCGATGATCTCGATTTCGGAAACACGCGAACTGGTTGCCGAGCCACAGAAGGCTAACACGCTATGAACAAGCGCTACGGGCTGCTGGCGGAGTTTTCTACACCCGAAGAGCTGATGCACGCCGCGGAGGAAGCTTACGACGCGGGCTTTCGCAAAATGGATGGATACGCACCCTTTCCGGTGGATGGATTGGCGGAAGCGCTCGGCAAAAAGAATCGGCTTCCGCTGCTCGTTTTGATCGGAGGAATTATTGGCGGCGTCGGCGCGTATTTCATGCAGTGGTACGCCAACGCCGTCAGTTATCCGCTCAACATCGGCGGGCGTCCCATTCATAGCTGGCCCTCATTCATTCCCATTACGTTCGAATTAACCGTACTGGGCGCGGGGCTCACTGCCTTCTTTGCTTCATTTGCACTTAACGGTCTGCCGCGTCCGCACCATCCGCTCTTTGGTGTTCCCGAATTTGATCGAGCATCGCAAGACCGGTTTTTCCTCTGTATCGAAGCGAGCGATCGAAAGTTTCATCCCAAAGACACGCGCACTTTTTTGCAAAGCCTCAACCCTCTTTCGATCACGGAGGTGCCGGAATGAATATCATTAACACTGGGGCTTCAGCCCGGTGGATCTACACGAGTGATAGTGCTCAGCCGTTTCAAGGCCTCTCACCCAGCGTAGAAACCATTAAAACGGTTTGCCGTTCTCACCACGTTTGTCACCGGGCTGAAGCAGCGGTGTTAATGACAGGGCCAACTGAGTTATCAAAACGAAATAAATGGCTGGGTCGCGCGCTACCATTGCTGCTTTCAATCATTCCGCTCATCGCAGCCTGCCGGCGGGACATGATGAACCAGCCAAAGGCGAAGCCGCTCTCGGAGAGCGATTTCTTTTCGGATCAAGCGAACGCACGTCCGATTCCGCCGCACACAGTCGCATGGCGAAACGCCAGGGAGAATGATGCGTTTTACACCGGCCTAACAAATGGAACTTATATAACAGAGCTTCCTGTCAAACTGACACCGGCACTGATGGCCCGTGGGCGCGAACGATTTGAGGCGATGTGTGCGGAATGCCATGACCGCACCGGCAGCGGGAACGGGATGGTAGTGCTACGCGGGTTTCCGCAACCCCCTTCCTACCATGTTCCGCGTCTGCGCAACGCGCCGATAGGCCATTTTTTTGACGTCATCACGAATGGTTATGGCGTGATGTATTCCTACGCGACGCGTGTCGAACCGGAAGACCGCTGGGCCATCGCTGCGTACATCCGCGCTCTGCAGCTCAGTCACAACGCCAACGCATCTGACCTTGCTGTTGCTGAGCAGCAAAAACTGGAGAGCCGAAAATGAGCTCTAATGCGATCAGCCCGGTTCGACGCGCCACGTTCATCTCCGCAACCGTCGGCATTCTTGGGTTGGCTGGCTGCATTGCAGGCTGGGTCCTTTCGCCTGCCACCGTCTTTGCGGGATACCTCTTTGGCCATCAATTCTTTCTCGGACTTGCGCTTGGCGCGCTCGGGCTGTTAATGACTCATCATCTCACGAGCGGTTACTGGGGCTATAGCGTCCGCCGATTTTTAGAATCCGCAGTAGGTACTTTGCCGTTACTGGCGATTCTGTTTGTCCCGATTTTTTTTGGCCTCTCGCACCTCTACCCGTGGAAGAATCCTGCCATTGTTGCGGAAAGCGAGATTCTTCGCAGCCGCCTCTATTATCTCAACACACCAGGCTACATCATCCGCAGCGCCGTGGTATTCGCGATCTGGATCATCATGGCGCATTTTCTTTTGAAATGGTCGAAACAGCAGGACGCGACGGCCTCGGTCGAGCCGACACGCAAATTGCGCACGCTGAGCGGCCCCGGACTGGTGATCTACCCGGTGACCATGACGTTTGCGGCACTCGACTGGTTGATGTCTCTCGAGAAGAATTGGTATTCAACCATGTTCGCCGTGATGCTTTGCATCGGCCAGATGCTAAGCGCGCTGGCCCTGGTGATTTTTCTTCTTTCAGTGGTTAGGCATAACCCGCAGTTCGCTCCGGTTATCTCGATCGACGACACGCTGCACAAGATCGGGAACCTGCTTCTGGCGTTTACCATGCTGTGGGCTTACCTCCAGTTTGGACAATTGCTGATTATCTGGTCTGGGAATTTGCCTAACGAAATCTCCTGGTATCTCAGCCGCGTCGCGGGCGGCTGGCGGTGGGCATGCGTGTTCTTGTTTCTCTTTAACTTCTTCATTCCGTTTTTTTTGCTGCTAATGCGTCCGGTTAAAAGGCGCTTCCAGACTCTGGCGAGCGTGGCGGCATGCATCCTCATCGCGCGTGTGGTCGACGTGTGGTGGACAATCGCGCCCAGCCTGGATCAGGGACATCTTTATTTCAGTTGGTGGGCAGTAGTCGCGTTTATTGGCATCGGCGGCATTTGGACTGCCGCATTTTTGAAAAACCTGGAGGGAAGGCCAGTCGTACCGTTGAACGACCCGCGGTTCGCCGTGGCCATGCCGGCATGAACGCGAATACCGGCACTCGCGGTTACGAGCGAAAAGACGCGGACGTGCCTGCGTTATTCACCATCGCGTTCCTGCTGCTGCTGTCGTGCGTCGCGATTTTCATCGTGGTCACATTATTGATGCATTACTTCAAGGGCCGTGAACCTGCCGTTACATCCGGATCAGCCAATATTCCAGCGACTCGCGTCCGAAAATTTCCACAACCGCGGCTCGAAGTGAAGCCGGGCGCAAGTTTGGCGGAACTGCGAGCGGCAGAAGATGCGGATTTGACGTCCTACGGCTGGATCGATCGAAATGCGGGAACGGTCCGCATTCCCATCGATCGCGCAATGCAACTCCTGCTGGATCGCGGCCTGCCTGACGTCGGTGCAGGACAAACTCCGCTGAGCTTGATGCAGGCGCGGCCCGGCGAAACAGCGAGCCCTCCGCGGCTCCAAAAGCCTAACGAGCGATGAAAAAGTTTTTGTGTTGTCTAGCGAAGTCGAGACATCCCGATGCCTCATCAACGATATCGCCGCGGGGTTTGATTCGCTCGCTTCCCACTCGCTCGGCCTCCGGCCTTCCCGTCCATGTCACGGCTGCCCGACCCGCTCCATTCTCGACTTCGCTCGGTGTCACCGTGATTTTCTTTTTTGGTTTCGCAGGTTCTCTTCTCGCCCTCACTCCCGGCGACCTGAGCCGTGTCAAATTCGAACAGCATCCGGGCCAGCAGATTTCGCGTGATCTCATTTTTGGAGATGAAACGGGCCGCTCGTTGAAACTCGGCGCGCTCTTCGGGGATCGACCGGTGATTTTCGTCCCTGGCTATTACCGGTGCCCGATGCTTTGTACCATGATCAACGATGGTTTGATAAACGCGCTTCAAAATCTGCGCGCCAGCGTTGGCACCGATTTCGATGTTGTGGAGCTAAGCATCGATCCCAACGAAACAGCCGCCGCCGCGGCCGACAGAAAGGCGCTTTACCTTCGTCGCTATGGCAGATCGGGGGCGGCAGATGGCTGGCATTGTCTTACTGGAAACTCAGGCGCGATCACGCAGATCACGAATGAACTTGGTTATCGATACGCTTACGATCCCGAGATCAAACAATACGCTCATCCGAGCGGCGTTATTGTTCTCACGCCGGACGGCAAAATCTCGCGTTATGTTTTTGGCGTTACATTCAATTCTACCGAGTTGCGGGACGCCCTCGCGGCGGCAAGAGAAGGCAAGTCCGGTTCCGTTCTATCGCAGATCTTGTTGCTTTGTTATCATTACAATCCCGTCACCGGTAAGTATGGTGCATTGATATTGTCAGTGTTGCGTTTCGCGAGCGCCGGCTTTGTGGTGTTAATGGCGCTTTGGGTATTTCGGATGGCTCGTGCCTCATACAAGCGAGCAGGGATAACGGGATGACATATGGACCAGTTCCATCTTTTTCCGCCGCAAGCTTCTAGCACCGCGTACGGAGTCGACACGCTTTTTTTCGTGCTCACGTTGATCTCGCTCTTTTTTATTGCCGTCGTTTTCCTGCCGATTCTTTTCTTCTGCATTAAATACCGGCGCGGTTCTTCTGCCGATCGCTCGAATCCTTCGAACGGTTCGAACGCTGTCGAGGTCGGATGGACAACACTGCCGATGTTAATGGGCCTTGCGCTATTTAGCTGGGGCGCGGTGGATTATTTTCGCCTCGAACGCAGACCGGGCAACGCGATCGATGTTGAGGTGGTGGGCAAACAATGGATGTGGAAGGTCCAGCACGCCGAAGGCAAACGTGAGATCAACGAATTGCACGTCCCCATCAATCGCACCGTCGCGTTGACCATGATCTCACAGGACGTGATTCACAGCTTCTTTGTGCCGGCGTTTCGCGTGAAACAGGACGTTGTGCCCGGAAAATATACGAGTGAATGGTTCAAACCGACGCGCACAGGCGAGTACCACATTTTTTGTTCCCAATATTGCGGAACACAACACGCGCGGATGATCGGCCGCGTTGTAGTGATGCAACCGCAGGCCTACGAGAACTGGCTGAAAACCGGCGAACAAACCGAATCGATCGTACGCGCCGGCGAGCGTCTTTTCCACGACCGAGGCTGTAGTGGTTGCCACGCGGTGAATTCGCAATTTCACGCGCCGTTGCTGCAGGGTCTCTATCGAAACCCAGTGCCGCTCGCCAATGGGACCGTGGTCACAGCAGACGATCAATATTTGCGTGACTCAATTTTGCAGCCGGCCAAACAAATAACCGCCGGTTACGACAACATCATGCCGAGTTTCTCAGGCCACTTAAGCGAGCAAGAGATCATGCAGTTGATCGCGTACGTGAAAGCGATCGGGCAACAGGAACCACCACCCAGATGATTCTGTCATGTTGAGCGAAGCGCTGCAACGAAATGCGAAGCATGAGGCCAGGCTTTCAAACATCTCTGGCGGTTGCACTCGATCTGCCAGGCAAAAATCAGACATTCTTCGCTTCGCTCACAATGACAATTTATGATTAGTGCAACGGAAATCGATATTCAGACAGGAGGCGAGTTCGCGCGCCCGAATTACTTGAGCGAACACTCCGTTCGTTCCTGGCTGCTCACCACCGATCACAAGCGGATTGGCATTCTGTATCTGTTCACCATTTTGTTTTTCTTCGCTATCGCCAGCGTCGCCGCTGCCTTGATGCGAATCGAACTGCTGTATCCCACCGGCGGGCTCATGACATCCGAGACTTACAACAAGCTATTCACGATTCATGGTACGCTGATGGTTTGGTTTTTCCTCATTCCGTCGATCCCTGCCGTGCTTGGAAATTTTGTGTTGCCGATGATGCTCGGCGCCCGCGACGTCGCATTTCCAAAATTGAACCTGACGAGTTGGTATCTTTTTGTGCTCGGCGGCGCGTTCGCGACATGGTCGCTAATTCGCGGAGGAGTCGATACCGGGTGGACGTTTTATACGCCTTACAGCACCACTTACGCAAACTCGCACGTGATCTCGATGGCGGCTGGTGTGTTCGTTGCCGGCTTTGCCACCATCATCACCGGAATCAATTTCATCGTCACAACACACAAAATGCGGGCGCCCGGTTTGACCTGGTTTCGGTTACCGCTGTTCGTCTGGTCGCTTTACGCAACGAGCCTGATGATGGTGCTCGCGACGCCCGTGCTCGCAATGACGCTCGGTTTGATTTCCCTCGAACGAATTTGGGGCGTTGGGATCTTCGATCCGAACCTGGGCGGCGATCCAATCCTGTTTCAGCACATGTTCTGGTTCTATTCGCATCCAGCGGTGTACATCATGATCCTGCCCGGCATGGGTGTAGTTAGCGAATTGATCGCCTGTTTTTCGCGCAAACGGGTCTACGGATACGGATGGGTCGCTTGCGCCAGCATGGCCATCGCCATTCTTGGATTTTTGGTCTGGGGACACCATATGTTTGTCTCGAGCCAATCCGTTTACGCCGGGATGATTTTCTCGGCCTTGAGTTTTCTCGTGGCTGTTCCGTCGGGTGTGAAGGTTTTTAACTGGACAGCAACGTTGCGCAAAGGCTCGATTCATTTTGCGACCCCGATGCTCTACGCCCTGGGATTCATTGGACTGTTTGTTATCGGCGGTCTTACCGGACTTTTTCTCGCCACCCTCTCAGTCGACGTTCACGTGCACGACACCTATTTCATCATCGCTCATTTCCATTACATCATGGTCGGCGGAATGGTCACCGGTTTCATGGGCGGCTTGCATTATTGGTGGCCAAAGATCACCGGCCGTCTCTATCCCGAGTTGTGGGGAAAACTGGCTGCCCTCGCCACGTTTCTCGGATTCAATCTGACTTTTTTCCCGCTGTTTGTTCTTGGTTATCTCGGTCAACCGCGCCGTTATCATGTTTATCCACCGGAGTTCCAGGTGTTTCACGTGCTCTCGACCGCCGGTGCTTCGATCCTCGGCGTCGGTTATGTGATGCCATTGATTTATTTCATCTGGTCGGCTAAACACGGCCGCGTAGCTGGTCCAAATCCCTGGCGCGCGACCGGACTGGAATGGCAAACCAGTTCGCCGCCTCCAACTCACAATTTCAAAGTAACACCGGTCGTAACAAGCGATCCATACAACTACTCACCGGAAAAAGATGCGGATCTCGATCTGGCCAGCATTTGAAGGGATATCTTTTGGCAGGGCGCGCACTCCGAGCGCTGCAGTTGCCGCGCCGAAAGCCAAGCTATCGCTGAAGGCGTTAAACACACAAATGCACATTCGAACAAGCGCGACCGGTGCTCGCGCCCTGCCGTTATGAATACGACCAGCAACATGTCGGTCGGATTCGTTGCCGAACAGTTCGACGATTTCCAACAACAGCGTGGCGCCGCGCAGTTCGGCATGTGGATTTTTCTTGCAACCGAGGTGTTATTTTTCGGCGGTCTTTTTCTTGCCTACACCGTTTTTCGTTCGCTTTATCCCGGGGATTTCGTCGCGGCGAGTCATCACACAGTGGTTGCGATCGGTGGAATCAATACCGCCATTTTGCTGTTCAGCAGCACACTGATGGCGTTGGCAGTACGCGCGGCAGAACTTCGAAACCAGAAGCAATTGATTCGGCTGTTAGTCGGGACGGCGTTTTTCGGCATCATTTTCATGATTTTGAAAGGCGTCGAGTATTACAAGGATTGGAACGACCACCTGGTGCCGGTTTTGAATTTCGAATGGCACCAACCTAATCCGGGCCACGCGCAGATCTTTTTCTGGCTCTATTTTGCGATGACTGGCCTGCACGCGATCCACGTCACGGTTGGAATTTGCATAATGCTCGTTTTCGCGGTGATCGCGCGCACCGGCAAATTTACCAGCGGCCATTTCACGCCAATCGAGATCGCTGGTCTATACTGGCACTTCGTCGATATCGTCTGGATTTTTCTGTTCCCACTTTTGTATCTGGCAGGACACCGCTAATGGAAACAGCCACACACCCGGCAAAGATTTATTGGCGCAATTGTGCGGCGCTTATGCTCCTCCTCGCGCTCACCTGCATCATCGGATACATCAATCTTGGCATGTTCAACGTGATCATTGCGTTGGCCATCGCGATCATCAAAGCGACGCTCGTGGCGCTCTTTTTCATGCACATCAAAGGCAGCAGCCGCCTTTTACATTTGGCGATGACCGTGGGCCTGATCTGGCTGCTCATCATGCTCTCGTTCACGCTCACCGATTATTTTACCCGTGGATGGGTGCCGCTGAATCACTGACGCGTACAACGGCCGGAAAAAGAACCGTCTTCGCAAGGGCATGCGATCCATTCTTGGGGAAGATGAACTTGCATGATCGCTCTGAGCGATGACGAAATTCAAACGTTGGAGGAACGCGCCAACGAGATTCGAAAATCGATTATTGAAATGCTGGTGGAAGCTGGCTCGGGTCATACCGCCGGACCGCTTGGCATGGCCGACGTTTTCACCGCGTTGTATTTTCATGTGTTAAAACAGGACCCAAAAAATCCTGCCTGGCCCGATCGCGACAGATTGGTTCTTTCCAACGGTCACATTTGTCCGGTTCTTTATGCCGCGATGGCTTACGCCGGATATTTTCCTGTGAGCGAGCTAAAGACCCTGCGGAAATTTGGCTCGCGTTTGCAAGGGCACCCGCATCGAGAGTTTTTACCGATGCTTGAAACCAGCTCCGGTCCGCTGGGATCAGGGCTTTCCCAGGCTGTAGGAATGGCATTGGCAGACCGAATCGACCGGGGCCGAAGCAGCTCACGCTACATCTATTGCCTGATGAGCGATGGCGAGTTGGATGAGGGACAAAGTTGGGAAGCAGCCATGCTGGCGGGCAAGGAAAAGTTACGCAATCTGATTGCGATCATCGATCGCAATAACATCCAGATCGACGGGTTTACCGAGGATGTGATGCCGCTCGATCCAGTGCGCGATCGATGGGAATCCTGGAACTGGCACGTTCAGGAAATCAGCGGCCACAATTTCAGAGAGATCGTCGGCGCGATCGATGAAGCGAAGGGAACATTCGAAAAGCCGTCTGTGATTATCGCTCACACGATTCCGGGGAAAGGAGTGAAAGAATTCGAACGCGACTTTCATTGGCACGGCAAGCCTCCGAACAAAGAGCAGGCCAAAATGGCTTTAGCCGAGTTACGGACCCTTGGTGGAAAGATCAGAAGTGAGCACCAGTAAGCTAAACCCAAAAGTCTTCGATAAAGACGTTGAACAAAAAGCAATCCGAAAAGGTTTCGGTGAAGGTTTTCTTGAAGCAGGTAAAGAAAACAAAAACGTAGTAGGGCTATGCGCAGACCTCACGGAATCAACCCAAATGATCCTGTTCAAGCAGGCGTTTCCCGAGCGCTTCATTGAGGTTGGTGTTGCTGAGCAAAATCTCGCCAGCGTTGCGTCAGGAATGGCAGCTACGGGGAAAATCCCCTTTATTTCTTCTTATGCGATGTTCAGTCCCGGTCGCAATTGGGAGCAGATTCGCACCACAATTTGCTATAATAACACCAACGTAAAAATTGCCGGAAGCCATGCCGGCGTTTCCGTCGGCCCGGATGGAGGCACCCACCAAGCGCTGGAGGACCTTGCACTGATGAGGGTATTACCTCGGATGACAGTCATTTCGCCGTGTGACGCGATCGAAGCAAAGAAAGCGACGATGGCCGCGGCCAGGCATCAAGGTCCGACTTACATCCGCCTCGCACGTGAGAAAACGCCGATAATCACGACCAATGAAACGCCTTTTGAAATAGGTAAGGCAGAGATCCTTTACGAAAGTGACAACAAAGCGAACGTCGGGATTATAGCGACAGGTTCGCTTGTCCATAACGCGCTGCTCGCTGCCAAACAACTCGAAGCTGACGGCTTCGCGATAAAGGTTCTGAATCTTTCAACAATCAAACCATTGGATCAGGAAATGTTGATCTCTCTAGCCAGAGAAACTGGAGCGATCGTGACAGTCGAAGAACATCAAATCGCCGGCGGAATGGGGTCTGCCGTTTCGGAGTTTCTGGCGGCAGCGTACCCGGTCCAAATGGCTTTTGTGGGCGTGAATGACAGATTTGGTCAATCCGGCAGGCCGGAAGAATTGATCGAGTACTACGGGATGGGAGTCGACTCGATCGTGGAAGCGGTTAGAAAAGTTCGCGCCAGAAAATAATGGTCGAATCATCTCCCGTCGAGATTCATCGATGCGCCGCGTCGATGAGCAAGCACGCAAGATTCTCGAGCGTGCCGAGAATCTGCAGCCGGAAGAGTTTTTGAAAATGCACGGGACCCTGAGAGAGATGCGTGAAACAACAAGGAATTTTTCAACCCTGCGCAGCAGCGTCAGAGAGTTGTCGTAGACGGCGTTACATCAAAGGCCGGAGACCGCGTACGCATTCGTCCAAAACGGCGCGCCGATGTCCTGGATATCGCCCTGGACGGAAAAATCGCGATCATCGACGCAGTGGAAGACGATCCGGGACGCCATCTCGGCATAATGCGATATATCGCTCATCGATTCTTTTATTCAGCTGACGAAGTCGAGCCGATTTGAAACGAGCCGCGGCCCAGCGCGCGGGAGTCGCTCAGTGCGGTATCCCTTGCTGAAAGACACCGCGCGCATCGTGTGTTTATGCGGTCGCCGGCTCTTTTGAACTGGCGCTGCCAGTAGCAATGAGCGCGATCACAATGCCCAGGATAATGTTGTTCCAAAGTACGGCTGTGGTCATGGCGCCAAGTGCAAAAGGCGAGATGATCATCCAGATTCCGAGAATCACGTTGACCCAACTCCAGCCTGTTTGACGCGGTACGCTCGTGCGAATGATCGCCAGGACGGCGATCACAATGCCAACGATGACGTTGTTCCACATTGCTGCCGGGAACTGTGTAAACTGGACGATAAACGGTGAGATAATCACCCAAATCCCCAGCACGATGTTGATCCAGCTAACTCCTGCACTGGCATCAGACCCGGCCCTCACATATTGCCGATTGTTCATTTTACCCTCCTTCCCTCAAGTGCGACTTCGGGCGACCTGCTTCCCCGGTCTTTTGTTCGTCAACCAGAGTCGTCAGTGCCTTCGTCGGTTAACACAAAATCCACCCGCAACGGATTCGATGCAAAATAAGTCCCCTATGATTTTTACATCGGGGAATCCCTGATCTGGCGATCTTCACAGCGCCATCCGAAATATGCTTTGAATTCGAAGCGTGCTGTCGCTGGAATCGGCACCATCGTTTTCGGTGACGACGGGTTTGGCGTGAAGTGGCAGCGGAATTGGCAAAACGATCCTGGCCCGATCACGTCACGATCGTTGATTTCGGGATCCGCGCTTACGATCTCGCCTACGCCGTTATGGATCGCCACGACGCGTACTCACCAAGAATACCGCCTGTTGTCATGAGACGTGCCCCGCCAAACGATTGATGATATGGAGCGCGCGTTTCTCGACATTCAGTGCGGCTTCTCTGACTGCTTCGCTCAAGGTGGGATGGGAATGAGTAGTGCGTCCGATGTCTTCGGAGGTGCCGCCAAATTCGATTACAGAAACAGCTTCGGCAATTAGTTCCGACGCAAAGTGGTGTAAAATGTGGGCGCCGAGAACGCGATCGGTTTTTGCGTCGGCAACAAACTTGACCATTCCTTCCACGTCGTCACTGCAAAGGGCGCGGCTGTTAGCGCGAAACGGAAATTTGCCGATGCGCACATCGATTCCCTGCTCTTTCGCTTGATCTTCGGTGAGGCCAACGCCAGCGAGCTCGGGATTTGTGTAAATGATACCGGCGATGGCATCGTAGTTCACGTGACCGGCTTTGCCGGCGATAATTTCGACACACGCTATTCCTTCGTCCTCGGCTTTGTGCGCAAGCATCGGCTCGGCGATCACATCGCCAATGGCGTAAATGCCTTGGACGTTTGTGCGGAAGTGTTTGTCTACTTTGATCCGCTTCTTTTCGTCGAACTCGACGCCGACTTTGTCCGCGCCGAGATGGTCCGAGAACGGACGACGCCCGATGCAGCCAAGTACCTTGTCTGCTTCGAGTTTTAGTTCCCGGCCGTCTTTCGTTGCGATGACCGTCGCGTGACCGTCATCGACTTTCATTCCCCTGACTGTTGTTTCCAAATGGAATGCCATACCCTGAGCGGTGAGCAAACGCTGGAGCAAATTCGAAAGTTCGAGATCGAAACCGGGCGCGATTCGGGGCAAAAGTTCCAGTACCGTTACTTCCGAACCGAGCCTGTTCCAGACGGAACCCAGCTCTAAACCGACTGCCCCTGCACCGATCACAATGAATTTTTTTGGAGGTTCGGTGAACGAAAGCGCTTCGGTGCTGCTGACGATTGTTTTGCCGTCAAATTTTGCGAACGGCGGTTCTACCGGGGCGCTACCGGTGGCAATGACAATGTTGTTCGTTTCGATCTCCTGCGTCTGATCATTGGATGATTTGATGGAAATCTTTCCGGGGGCGGTGATCGTGCCGAGACCTTCAAGCACCGTGACCTTGTTGGTCTTCATGAGCGAACGCACGCCGCTGTTGAATGTTTTTACGACTCTTTTCTTGCGTGCCTGCATCTTCGCCAGATCGACACGGGCCTCATCGATGACGATCCCGTGTTTCGCTGCCTCTTTTTTGACAAACATGAAATGATCGCTCGAGGTAAGAAGCGCCTTGCTCGGGATGCAGCCCACGTTCAAGCAAGTGCCACCGAGTTCCCTGTCCTTTTCGACAAGGGCGGTTTTCAGCCCGAGTTGGCCGGCACGGATCGCGGCAACATAGCCGCCCGGTCCGGAGCCAATGATAACAACATCAAATTTTTCCATGACAGAAGAGCCTTACTAGAACGAGACGGTAATCCAGCACGCAACCACCGGCACGGAGTGGCTCGGAATCGAATCCTGAATTGGGAAATCTCGGCACTTACTTAGCGCATCAGCGCCATCAATCGGCAGCGACTTGGCACTTCCAGCTTGCTGAAGATGGAACGAAGATGCTTTTTCACTGTTTCGAGACTCGAACCGGTTTCATCGGCAATCTCCTGATTACTGCATCCGTCGCATACCAAACGTGCCAAATGTTGTTCTTGATTCGTTAGCCGAACCAGGTGCGACAAGGAAGCGCCGTCCGGTTGATGTCCTGTTGCAGTGCTTGGACGCAGATTTTCGAACTCGATTAAAAAATGCGGCCTCGCGAAGGCGGCCGAACTCGTCTGTTTCAAACTGATCCTCGCCCGCAGACCATGCCGCGTCGGATGATGAACTGTCTCGTTCCCGAGATTGGTCGGCGCAAAACCGGATAGACTCAGCTGTTCCCATCGATTTTTGAGAACGCGACATTGATCAAGAACCTCAGGTGGAAGCGGCGCCTTCGTTTTGATAAAGCGCTCACCTGGCGATCGCCGTTGCCATAAAGCGCAAGACTCGGTTGCGGCTTGATTTCGATAGGCCAATCTCAAATTCCATCGCAAAAGAACTGTCGGTAACGGGACGCGGCGCATCAATTGTTCAAGAGCTATTCGTACAGCCCGTTCGCGCGAGCGCGAATGCAACCGGCGAAGCGCCGTTTGAAGTTGAGCATGGAGATGGCGAATCATTCCCATTTCGCGCGGCCACGGCTCACGTTGTTGCACGTTGCATACGACAATGATTGCGGCGAGGAGGTGCCTGATATCCCAGAAGAATAAGCCAATGGCGCACCGGCCGTTTACAGGTGCCATGCAACCCCGGTAAAACGAAGACCGCCGAAAATGCCGCGCGTCGGAAAAAAGATCGTTGATGAATACAATGTTCCGGTGCGGGTGAGTGCTGAAATATTTCTGGATCGCCATGATCGGGAAAAATTTAACCGAAAGTTTCTTCGTCGATTTGGCGATTCGCGGCAAAATAGGACTGTGCTGTAACGTGAGGCCGATGAAACAGGTCGGGAGGGCCGCTTGGATGACATTTTGAACGGCTTTCCAAAACGAATCGACATCGGTGGCGGCGTGCAGACGTAGGAGCGGTTTTTCCAACAAGGGATCGAGAACGGATTGCACTCCGGGAATCGCTTTGCGTTGCCACTTCGTCGCCACCGTCGGCCTCCTCAAGGCTCAATTATCTATCGCAACTGCGGAGCAGATCGACCGGAGGGGCGCCGCAAAAATACAACTTAAGATATTTTGCAAGGCGAGCGTTCACGCTGATACGCTGATGTTCCGATTAAAAAGTTCAACAACCAACAATCGAAAGGAAATTACCCGTATGGAAACGCTCACGGTTGATAAAGCGCAACAGAACACGATGCAGCAACCAATTTTGGTCCCGCCCGGTGGAGGTGAAAAATTAAAC
>JAICUQ010000051.1 GCA_025935755.1 Chthoniobacterales bacterium
AGTAAGTCGAGCTCCGCGAGGGTACGGTTTGTCCAGTCGCCCATCTCCAGCTCGTCGAATTCATCGGCTACATGCAAAGGTAAACCGAGTCTGCGCGCTAGCGGCTCTGCGCTTTCGCGGGTCCGTTCCAGTGGACCGCAATAAACTGCATCGATCGGTAAAACAGAGAGCGTCTCGGCTAATTGCGCCGCCTGCCGTCTTCCTGAATCGTTAAGATGAACACCCGGCGTGCGTCCCAATATCGTTTTGCCAACCGCATCGTGCGTCGCATGACGAATCAACAACACGTTAGTCATCCCGTCGCAAGATGAGGCAGCTGCTCTCAACTTGAAACTGTTGCCATCGCCGAGAGTTGCGGCGCGTACCGTCGAGTCATTCGAGCGCAGAATTCTGCAAATTCGCCCGGCACCAGTGGTGGACTCGCGTAGTGCGGAGCGATCCCGCGATGTTCCGGCGTAAAGCAAAATGTGAGTGTCACCTCGAAATCTTTGAGAGCGTTCATTTGCCGATCAAACCATTGGTCGGCGTTCGGCCGAAAACTGTCAGCCCAACTGATGCCCGTGCGAAGATGCTTCACTCCGAGCCGCCGCAGCCATCGAACGGCGTCTTCGAGTCGATGATCTTCGAAGTTGAACCACTGACAAATTCCCATGTGCGACCTGTAACTGGCAAACAACTGCAGCGCGCGTTTTGGCGAACCATCCTCGCGCAGCAAACCCATGTAGAAGTGCCGGTAGTACGATGATCCTTCTACCTCTCGATGGCGCGTTGTAGCCGGCCATGCGCGGGGCAAATCGTAAAGTGAATACCAATGGATTCGTGAAACTCGGCCGATGAGCAGTTCCGCTGTCCGGCGCAAACCAAATTCTTGAACCTCCTCTGCGCCGAAGCTGGAGACGCCGACTTCGGAAATCCAGACCGGCAAATCAGTCACGGCTTCTATTTCACTGATTCGATCAGGCCATTCATGGATCTGCCAGTGATTCCAATCCAGCGGAAATCCATGCACAGCGACGACTTCGTAGTGATCAAGTACGCCGAAACCTTGCATTCGTGCGATAAACTTCGGATCGATCGGTGAAATTCCACCCAGTACGCGCGGCACGTGCGGATTTACGTCGGCCACCGCTTCCGAAGCGGCAATTGCCATGTCGGCGAACATCCGCCATTCCGGGTCGATCTCGAAGTCCCAGTGAGATTTGTTGTTCGGCTCATTCCAAATCATCACTGCTTCAACCATGGTTTCGCCTCGTTAAATCGTTAAACCGTTAAAGTTGTTCATCATTCGTAATCGTCCCTGCGAATGAGCACGTAGATTGCCCGTGGCCGTTCAGTGGGCGACAACGACAGACGAATACCTCGTCCTCGGGATGCTCTAGAATTTCGAAGCCGGCGCTCCGCAACATCGCTTCAACGCCTGCTCGATTTGGAATCCACCAGTTAGTCGAATCACCGGCGTAGCGCTTTTCAATGAAAAACATTTTTGGGAAGCCCGGCCGCTCAAAGATCTCCGTATCCCAAAACCCATAGTCGTCGGCTACCGGTTCAAGTTCGTCGGATCCCCGCTGCAACGATTGAAAAACAAACAGATCGCGACTGACATGCTCGTGAACCAGATCCAGCGCAAGCAGCGGATGCCGCAGATGATAAAACACTCCGAGAAACAGAACGACGTCGAATTGTTCTCGAAGCTTGTGCACGTCGTACACGGAAAGTTTTCGGAATTCGATATCCAGTCCGAGTGCGTCGGCTGCGAACTGTGCCTGCGCCAGATATCTCTCGTCGAAATCAATTCCGAGCACGGGATCGGCTCCACGTCGCTTCATCTCGATACTGTAGAATCCGCCGTTGCAACCGATATCGAGCACGCTTCTCCCCCGCAGATCTGCGGGAATCGCATCCTTGAATCGTTCCCACTTCACCCGTGGAAAATCGCCGAGAAAATGCTCGGGCGCGGTGTGCACGCCGGCAATGTTGATGTTATGGAACCATTCGCCGAGCGCGCGGATTTGCTCCGCAACCTGCGCCTCACGGTCCGTAGTGATCTCCGCTACTTGCGCGTTCATGCGACAACATGCGGCGCGGCGCCAGTACTATCCGCAAACGCGTTGACAGCCGGTACGCCGATGCTCCATCGGTCGCGGCAAAGCAGATTCATTGCTTCGCGGTAACCGTTGAGTGTTCCCACATCGACGTACGATTCACCAGCCCGGATTCCCACAGCATGCCCGCCGCTGGCCAACCAGGCGTTAATCAGCGTGCCGATATATTCATCGCGGCGATCTCTTTCCACCCAGAACGAATAGAATTCATGCAAAATAGCGCCGGGCATCTTGAACGCTCCCCAAATCCAGTTGGATCCCGCATTCTGCTGTTTCACCTGAATTTCGAGCACGGACCCATCTGCTTTCGTGCGCACCGCATCAAAAAATTCGGGGTGACTGACGGGAAACAGCAGAAATGACAGCTCGTCGTCAGGCAAAGCGCATAGCGCATTCTCCGGGAACCAAATCGTGTCCGGCAAACCGATACACACGCATTCGTTCGCCGCGATCAAAGGAGCAGCTTGAAACACTGCGTCGCACAATCCGTTCGGATGCAGTTGCACCACGAAGCTGATCGTTACGGAATCAAGGTTTCCGCCGCCGTAATACTCCAAAATATCCGATTTTCCCGGGGCGATCACAAAACACAGCTTGTTGGCGCTGCCTGCGATCATGCGGTCAACCAGGTATTCGCTGATCGCCCGCGGACGCTCGACCGTGCCATCAATGCGACCACCGACCGGCAGCAACTCCTTTGAGAAAGCAAGCGGTTGAATCCGCGTGCCTGAACCAGCTGCTGGAATTATGCCCCACATTGGAATTTAGATTTTCTATTTATGCGGCGATTACTTTCGCGGCGTGAAAGTTTTCGAGGATGTTTTCGAACTGTTGAGCGCGTTGTGCGCCGGTGTGCTCGCTCAGCACGCGTTCACGCGCTGCGCGCGCGATTCGGTTAAGCTGCTCGTCGCTCAATGCAAGGCTGGCGAGAACGTCCTCTGCCGAAGACGCCATCAAGATTTCCGATTCAGGAGTAAAGAACTCATCCAGTCCATTCCACGAATCGCTGATGATTGGCACTGCGCATGCAGCTGCTTCGAACAAGCGCCCTGAAGGACACCATCCCATGTCGCGCATGGCGGCGCGGGTCACATTCAACGTCAGTCGTGACGAACAAAAAAAGCTCGGATGTTCCGATGGCGGAAGATGCTGAACGAAAAAAATGTTCTTCGTCCAGGGGAACTCGGCCGGGTATTGCGCGCCGCCCATCACAAATCGCGCTTCCGTTGCGCGCCGGGCAGGCTCGATAAACAAGTCGTACAATGTCCTCTGCCGATCCTGCGAGTACGTGCCTAGGTATGACAACGCAGCACGGTAGCTGTCCTTGGACGGAACCGGACGGTGCACGTCCGGATCGACGCTGCCATAAAGCGGCGCGACTTTTTTTGCACCAAGTTCCGCCTTCAGCCCTTCCAATGCCGCTCCGCCTGTGAAGCTCAAAACCAGGTCGAAATCGCCGAGACCATTTGGAGGGATGTACGGGACGACTTCACCTGCTCGAAGCCGCGCAATGGTAACCGGCGCATCCAGGTCGTAAAACACCCGCAACGCCGGTGAAAACCAGATCAAATCGGATGCGCCAACTGCATCCGGGCAGTACGACGTGACAATCGCAATATCTGCGTCCCGCAATTCCCGCCCCGCGACATCAGCGATGTCCTCCCATGACTGGTAGAGCCGTAGCGTTCCGCCGTCGATTGCCGCAACGTCACGATGGGCTGCATAATAGGGCACGTCGCGTTCGAAGAAGACCACTCTGTGTGAGCGTCCAATCAATTGCCGGCATAACGAACGCCAAACCGTTGCGTGGCCATTTCCCCAGGATGAGCTGATCGTTAGGCCAAAGATAACGATCTTCATTTTGCTTTCGCGCGTTTCGCGCTACTCCCGTTTCGCACAAAGCCGTTTGCTGTAGCCGCGACTGTCGAGCGCCGTGGCAAACGAGATCGCTTATTTCCGCGGCGATCAGCATTCGCCGCTACAACTTTGTCCCTTCGTATGAATGCTTCAGTCAACCTACGCGCTTCCTCGTCAGTGAATTGTCGTGGCGGAGTTTTCATGAAGTAGCTCGACGGCCCAACGAGAGCGCCACTCAACCCGCGATCCAACGCAAGCTTCGCGCACCGGATTGCGTCGATCACCACGCCGGCAGAATTGGGTGAATCCCAAACTTCGAGCCTCATCTCGCAATTGATGGGTACATCGCCGAAGGTCGTGCCTTCCATGCGGATGTAGCAGCATTTCCGGTCGGTCATCCATGGCACATAATCACTCGGACCTACGTGCACGTTCGAGGCTGGCATTGGATGACCTAACTGGGATGTAACTGCGCCTGTCTTGGAAATCTTTTTCGATTCCAAGCGCTCGCGTTCCAGCATGTTTAGAAAATCGGTGTTACCGCCAAAATTGAGCTGATACGTGCGATCGAGCCGGACTCCACGCTCGCGAAACAGATTCGTTAATACCCGGTGGGCGATCGTCGCGCCCACTTGTGATTTCACATCGTCACCGATAATCGGCAGCCCCCGTTCCCGGAACCGCCTCTGCCAGTACCTCTGTGACGCGATAAACACCGGGATGCAATTCACGAACGCGCACCCGGCTTCGAGAATTTGTTCAACGTACCATTTCGTTGCCATCTCCGAGCCCACGGGCAAATACGAGACCACCACGTCAGTATGCGTTTTCCGCAGGATCCCGATGATGTCCGCTGTCGAGCCTGGTGCCTTCTTGATGACTTCCTTGAGATACTTGCCCAGGCCGTCATGAGTCATTCCGCGTTGTACTTTGACTCCGAGTCGCGGGACGTCGGTGAAGCGAATCGTGTTGTTCGGTTTTGCAAAAATTGCTTCGCCCAAATCCTGTCCAACTTTGGTGGCGTTGATGTCGAAGGCAGCGCTGAACTCGATGTCCTGGACGCGATAACCTCCAAGATTGACGTGCATCAATCCGGGCACGAACTCTTCGCCAGTTATGCGGCCATAAAACTGCACGCCTTGCACGAGCGACGAGGCGCAATTGCCAACGCCGATGATAGCGACGCGAATCTTTCCCGACCCGTTCCCATTCCGTTTCAAAGTACTGCTGCCTCCTCTCTTCTGTTCCGTTTTGATGACAACTCG
This sequence comes from Chthoniobacterales bacterium, assembly GCA_025935755.1. GTDB lineage: Bacteria > Verrucomicrobiota > Verrucomicrobiia > Chthoniobacterales > UBA10450 > Udaeobacter. The sequence continues at coordinate 5,225 of JAICUQ010000051.1, forward strand.
GCTGCCGGAGACGTGTACCGTCGAGCGGCATTGATGAAGCGTTCGAACTCCAGCGCGCGGTGAGCGGATGTATGTTCGCGGAGCACCCGTTCGCGTGCGCGCAACCCGATTTCACGCGCAACCTTCTCGGGCATCTCGCGCAGAATCTCCACGACATTGCCCGCCTCACTCACAATCAAGATCTCTTCCTTCGGCCGGAATAGCGTCTTCAACCCCGGCCAGTCGTCACTAATGATTGGGGTTCCGCACGAAGCCGCTTCAAACAAGCGAACACTCGGCGAAAAACCTGCGCGAACCATGGCAGCGCGAGTGAGGTTTAAGGTAAAACGCTGCGAATTGTAGAACGCGCGGTGTTTCGCCGGGGAAAGGTGTATGACTCTCTGAACATTCGCCGGCCAACGAATCCTCCTGGGGTACTGCGGGCCCGCCACCACAAATTGACTGGATGGCAACATGGTCGCCGTCGCGAGCAGCAGCGAATTGAGTTTGCGTTGCCGGTCCTCACCAAATGTGCCGAGATATCCTAATGCCCATTTTTTCGGGCGCCGTTCCGGAAAATATTCATCCGGATCGACCGAACAAAACAAGGGACGCGCCATCGGCGAGCCATATTCCTGTTCGATCAATTCGAGAGTCGGTCCGCCTGTAAACGAAAGATAAAGATCGTAGCGTGAGATCAGGTCTGGTGAAAGATAGTCGCAGTCGCCGGAGCCAATTTTTTGCAGAGTAATCGGGGTGTCGATATCGTAGAAGGCTTTCACAGCCGAGCCGAAGCTGGTGATCCATTCGCCAATCGCTTTGCCTTCCGGAATGAATGAGCCGACCACCACGCAATCGCTGTCGCCGATTGGTGCTGCAAAACGCCTCTTTAATTCAGGAACGCTTTCATAAATTTCGGTACGGCCAAATGGAGGACGCGGCATGTCACGATTGGCCGCATACCACGGCTGGTCCCGCTCAAGAAACAAGACGTGGTGTCCGCGCCTAACGAGTTCGCGCATTAGACTGCGATAAGTGGTAGCGTGCCCATTTCCCCACGAGGATGTGATTGACAGTCCGAGCATCACAATTTTCATGCCAACGCCCCTTCCAGGATGTTGTCGAACTCTGCGGCGCGTTCTGCATAGGTGTGCTGCGCCAGCGCGCGGCGATACGCAGCCCGACCAACCTGCTTCGCACGCTCAGGCGTCAGATTGACCACGTGCGCGGCAACTTCTTCGCCGCTGTGAGCAACCAGAATTTCTTCGCCGGGATCGAAAAACCGTTCGATGCCAATCCAGGCATCTGTAATCAGGCATGCTCCCGCACCTGCGGCTTCAAACACGCGCGTCGCAGGCGAAAATCCATAGCGCGCCATGCTTGCCCGCGAAATGTTCAACACCGCGTGCGGCGTGCAGTTAAATGCGTTATGATCGGGCGTGTACACGTGGCCAAGATTTTTCACGTTCGACGGCAGCGGTTTGCTGTCCCAACCGATTCCGCCCAGCAGAAATTTCCGCTCCGGCAGTTGCTCGGCGGCGTTTAGGAAAAATTGTTCCACGCGCGCCTCTCGATCTGGCAAGCGATGCCCAAGAAAACCGAGCTCGGCTTCAAATCGCGGGTCTGCAGCGACCGGGTAATGTGTTTCCGGGTCGAGGCCGTTGTAGATTGGCACGCACAATTTCGCGCCTAACGATTCATAACCACGGACCACCGGAGAGCCACCGCCGTACGTGAAGATGAAATCATAACGGGGAATCAATTCGCGAAACGGATCGGCCGTACTGTTTTCCACCCGTTCGAGCGTGGCCGGAGCGTCAACGTCGCAATACACGACGTAGTTTTTAGGCGACTTTGTTTCCAGCACCGCCGCTTCCAGCAACTCGTCGAAGACGCCGATACCGCTGGCTTTCACGATCATGTCGGCATGTCGCCGGGCCGATTCGAGCGCGTGTAACACCGCATCCTGATCGTTGGCGTAAACAATCACCCGGGCCCAAGCCGGGTGCTCCAGATCCCGATGTCGTTGCCGATCGTATGCATCCGGCTCGTACACCGTGATCCTGTGCCCGCGATTATGCAGCGCCTTGATCAACCCGCGATAATAGGTGGCCGCGCCGTTCCAGTATGCGGACAACAAACTCGAGACGAAAAATGCAATGTTCATGACTTGCTAGGTTGCCAAAACTTGACTGCTAAAAGCAGTCAGCTGTTCCACGCGAGGTGTAGCGGTACGGCGAGCGGTAATGGGTGCCGTGTCTAGCTCCCGGAGGATCGACATCAATTCGTCAACGCGATGGGCACAGGTGTGCCGCGCGCGAACGGTTCGCGGCCCATGCTCGGCGAAATCTCGCGCCATTTTTTTGTCGCTCAGCAGCGCGCGCAAATGGCGTTTCATTTCGCGGCCGTTCATGGCAACGAGAAAATCGCGGCCGGGCTCAAACAACTTCTCGCAATCATTCCATGGAGAACAAATCAATGGAATGCCGCAAGCGAGCGCTTCGAACGGGCGAATAGTGGGGATTCCCGGCAAAAGATCGACGTACGGCCGGCGGGGCACGTGCAGAGTGATTCGAAAACGCCTGAAAATCTCCGGTACGCGGTAATTAGGCAACCAGCCCCCGTACGAGATTCCCGCATCGCGCAGCAGGTCCAGTGCGTGTTGCGGATATCGGACCCCGAAAACTTTCGCTCGCAGCCGAAGCGCCTTCACAGGTTCGATCAGGAACTCACGTAATTCGGCAGCGCGCTCGTCATCGCCCCAGTTACCAATCCAAACAACATCGCCATCAAAATGAGAGTTGCGCGACGCGCAAAACACATTCGTATCCGCCGCTTCGTGCCAGGTCCATGCGCGCCACGCCCAGCCGCGCTCACGATAGACTTCACTCAAAGCCTTCCCGTAAGCGAGAACGCCATCGTAATGGGACAAATCGTACTCGCACATTTGCTCGGGCGCCGTGACCGCGCGGTGATGAGTGTCATGAAAAAAAAGATGATACGCGCCGCCGGTTTTGAGCCGGTGTTCGCCGATACGCGTTACCAGCTTGGGATCGTTCCACTCGTGGACCAGAACCAGGTCGGCGCCATCAAGTGCGCGATTGAGATCCAGCGTACCTGGGTGGTAGGGTTTCGAGCGTAGCAGCGGAAAACGCGCGCGAAATTCCCGCAGTGGCTCTGAGCCGTGCGTCGCGATCAGGTTTGAAAGACTCCAGCCGTTCTCAGGTTCGTAAATATCGACTGCGTGGCCGCGCTTCATGAATTCCGTCGACACGCCGCGGAGAAAATGCGCGTTGCCGTGATTCCAATCCGAGACCACGGAATGATAGAACATCACGATCTTCATGCCGCGACTTCCTCCGCAATCGATGGCCGCTGTTCAGACGTCTGTGGCAAATCGCCCTGCGCGCAACGACGATAGGCGGCCAGATATCCCTGGCCCATCCGCTGTGGCGAAAACTGCAGCGCGCGAGCGCGCGCACGGCTGCTGAGTGTTTCGCGCAATTCCTGATCGGCGATCAAATTGTTCAATGCATGCGAAAGTCCATTCGCGTCATCAGGCGAAACGAAAATTGCCGCGTCGCCCCAGATCTCGCGCAAACTCGGGATGTCGCCCAGGACCAGTGTGCAGCCACTGAGCGCAGCCTCGAGCGCCGACAACCCAAATGGCTCATATCGCGCAGGCAATACGAAAATCGCCGCTCGCGCGAATTGCTGCGCGATTTCCCGGTCCGACAGTTTTCCCAGATGAGAAATATTCTCCAGTGCAACTCGTTCCCTGCCCGGATGCCGTGTGTCGCCGGCCACGATGATGCGCCATTCAACTTGTGGTGCAACCTGATCGAGCAGTTGGAAATTTTTAGCCTGATCCCAGATCCGCCCGCAGCCAAAAATCATCGGCAATTTTTCAGCAGGTGAAAACAGACGAGGATCGCGGCCGTTGCGAATAACGATGCAATCGACGCCGTAATGAAATCGCAGGGTATTGCGCATGTGCGCGCTCGGCGCCACAACCAGATCCGCGGCCGCAAGTCCCGCTGCCACACGGGCCCGATACTCATCGTATCGAGTCGGCGCATCACTACTCTTCACGGCTCGCCACCACGACAAAACACACGAGTGCGCGGCAACCAGCACGGGTGCATTCCAGGGCAGAGTAGCGTGAGAGTAATTGTTAAGGTGAACGAGATCGGCACGGACTCGGTCGGCGACTTGAAGCAGCCAGACGCCGGCACGATCAACATCGCCCCACGGGTTCTCTGTCCATTCGAGCCGATAGGCGCTTTCGAACAAACGCACGTTCTTGCGCGCGACCACTTGTTCATGCTGCCCGCGACTTAGACGGCCACCCATACTGGCGAATGCGACCTCGATTCCGTACGGCTCGAGCGCGCGGGCAAGCTCGAGCGCATAAGTCCAGACCCCGCCGATTGGATCGACGGTCATCAAAATTTTGCGCGGTGAACTAGAGGTTTGCATTCTCGTAAATGGCGTCGATGGCGGAGGCTACCTCGAGCATCCTCTCAATTTCGGGGTCAAATGTGCGGTCCGTCGACAACCGCCGCGCCCATTCCACTGCTGCCCGCCCAAACCATTCATCTGGAAACCCCGCGAGTACGTGACGGCTCGTGGAGTCAAAGCGTTCCGCGATGAAATCGTAAAACGAGCCATTCACGTTGCGCATCGCCGCGCCGCTTTTTGTTCCGTAAAAAGAGGCTTCGATGACAGCGTCGCGCCCGGCATGCAGATGCCACGAGCAACTGAGGCTGATTGTCGCGCCGTTCGCGAGATCAAGCCGCGCCGTGGCGTAATCTTCACAAACGCTTTCAAGTTTCTCAATGCGTTTGCCGTGGTGCAACAATCGGCTGGTCACGCCAACGATCGGTTGATCGAGAATCCAAAGCGCCGCATCCATCAGATGAATCCCAAGGTCCATCACGCAGCCGCCGCCCGACTGATTCCGATCGTAGAACCAGGGTTTTTGCGGGCCATACGCATTATGGAAGACCAGGTTTACTGCAAAAATTTCTCCAAGCGCATTTTGCCTAACGAGTTGGCGAATCTGCTGCAGTGCCTCGGTGTAACGATACGAAAGATCGACGCCAAGAAGGCGATCGGCGGACCGCGCGAGGTCGATGACCTCCGAAACCTCCCTGCTATTACGACCTAACGGCTTCTGGCAAAAAACAGCAAGGCCACGCTTCAATGCCGAGGCGCATTGCTGCCCATGCTGTGCACTCGGCGTGCCGATGACAACCGCGTCCAGATCGAGATTGAAAAGCTCGTCAGGATCTGCGAAACGCAAAGCGCCGGGTGCGTGCTGCGCCGCTCCCACGAGCATTTCATCAACCGGGTCGGCAATAGCAACAATCTCGGCCACACCGGCCCGCCCTAGGGCAGCAAGCCGGTGTGTGCCGATCCAACCAAGCCCCAAAAATCCCAGGCGCGGGCGCAACGCCACTGCCACAGGCCATTGACTCAATGTTGCCGCTTCGGTCGCGTTCATGTTTTGATTAGCGCTTTCATGAAGCCCTCGGGGCGGCGGATCACCATGTTCAGCGCTTCATCCAGGCGTTTGAGTGGAAAAGAATGCGTGTAGAGCGGCGCTGGATTCAACAAGCCGGCTTCAATGGCGTGAATGGCGCGGCGAATCCCTTCAACGTAAACGCGTGCATCCCGTTCATGAGCATTAATCACGTCGAGTCCACGCCAGTTCCAGAGTTGCATGTTGATGTGGCGAGGTCCGTCCTGGTGATAACCCGCGATCACGAGGCGGCCGCGTTCGCGTGTGATCTCCCCGGCGACATCGAGCGGAAGCTGCTTTCCCGTACACTCGATTACAACGTCGCAAAACCGGTCACTCGTTAGGTCTTGAACGGCCCTGGTTGATTGATCATCGAGTGCCACGGCGTGTGTTGCCCCCATTTCTTTCGCGACACCGAGCGCGAATTCACGGCGACTCAGCGCAATTACCCGCGCACCGGTCGCGCTGGCCAGTTGCGTCAGCAGCGCTCCAAGAAAACCGATGCCGACAATCGCGACCGTGTCGTCTTTGGTGATGTGGCTTCGCTTGAAAATGTTCATCACACAACCAAGCGGTTCACCGGGAAACGGCTCCTCATCGAAGGTATCCGGAAGCTTTACAACCGCCGACGAATCGCAGACGTCGTAATCGGCATATGCGTTACTGGAAAGAAAAGCGACCCGCTCGCCCTGCTTTAGATTCCGCACCGCTCCACCTGCATCCTCAATGGTCCCCCACCCTTCGTGCCCGGGGGCACCCGCTGCCATCGGATACTCAAACCATGGCTCCCCTTCCCACGGCGGAATATTGGATGCGCACACGCCACAGCCTTCGACATGTACAAGGACCTCGTTTGGGCCCGGTTCAGGGATGGTTGTTTTAGCGATGTCGATGTTACCCGGTGCAGTAACGACTGCTGCGCGCATCCTGCGTAAACTGCGGGAAGGCGCCACGCCTTCGCCAGCACGCGGACCGCGGAGCCTGCCCGGAATTGTTGCGACCGCGTTCATCCGGTAGCGACCATCCTTTCGCGAGTGCTGCGTTCTTCCTGCAGCCAGTCGTAAAGACGTCGCAGGCCCTGTAATTTGCCGACGCGCGGAGACCAGCCTGTCGCAGTGTGAAACCGGGAAAAATTGGTGACGTAGTACCGCTGGTCTCCGGGCCGCCAGCTGGTGAAGCGAATGCGCAGTCTGCTTTCATTTAATTCATCGATCAAGCCCAGTAACTCACGCAAGCTCGTCGTGTTCTCCACGCCCCCGCCGATATTGAAGACCTGGCCCGACAGCATACGAATGTGCTTCCGTGCGAGTAGAAACGCGTCGACCAAATCGTCGATAAACAGGATGTCGCGGACTTGTTTGCCGTCCCCGTAAATCGTGATCTGGCGTTGTTCGAGGGCCTTGATTAAGAAGTGCGCAACCCAACCCTGGTCCTCCGTGCCGAACTGATGCGGTCCGTAAACACAGCTCATCCGAAAGACCAGGGCCGGTAAGCCGAACGTGCGGGCGTAATCGAGGATGTATTGATCCGCGGCGCCTTTCGAACATCCGTATGGACTATACAAATCGAGCCGCTGATCCTCGCTGATCCCGCAGGCCCGGATTTGTTCGTCAACGGGCTCGTAGCGCTCTTTATCCAGTCGAAGATCGACCTCCTCAAGGCTTCCGTACACCTTGTTAGTCGAAGTGAATATGATCGGCGGCGGATTTCGCAATCCGCGCACCGCTTCAAGAAGATTTAGTGTGCCGCGCGCGTTTACATCGAAATCGTACACTGGAGCACTGAGACTGCTCGTGACGGCTACTTGAGCGGCGAAATGAAACACAGCCGCGGCTCGCGCGATGCAACCCGCCAGGGTGCGTGCGTCACGAGTATCCGCGACTTCGAGCTGAACCAGATCACCGTGTTGGTCACGAAGCCACTCTGCATTTTGTTCGACGCCGGCGCGCGAGAGGTTGTCATATAGAATCACCGGCTGATCTCGCGAGCACAGCGCGTGTGCCAGATTGCACCCGATGAATCCGCAGCCGCCGGTGATGACGATCGGCCGCTTACGCTGGCGCGGCACAGCGCTCCAACCTAACCAGCCGGAATTTTCGACAGCTTCGAGGCCGCCGTGTGCCAGTAAACGAAATAGAAGTTTCTCAGAACCATCCTGGCGCCTGAGTCCAAAATAACGTTCGCGCTCATCGCTGTAGAATTCATTTCCATTGGCAAACTGCGCCAAATCGAGGTCGTGCGCGCCATGCCAGTAAACGCGCTCGGCCGGCGCATGCATGGCGTCAATAAAAGCGGCAATCTGACCTCGCTCATCATGTCGCCATGTCGAGTAGCCGGTCTCGGTAATCCAGATCTCGGCTTTCGAGCGATGCTGCAAAAGCACTCTGCGCACACGCGCGATCTTGGCGTTCCAACCGTCCCACCAGAATTCGAAGGTGCCGGGAAAGCCATGAATACCCACCGCGTCGATGTATTGCATGACGCCGCGTTCACACATCAGCCGGACCCACTGCGCGTCCATGGGCCCACTCGCGCCGAGCACCGTTTTTTTGCCGCGCGTTCGCACCCAATGCGCGGCGCCGCCGACCATTTCGCAAAAGATTAACCAATGCGGGTCAAGGGTGGTGTTCCATTCAAGAGGGTTGCGCGGTTTGTTCCAGAGTTCGACCCATTCAAAGTATTCCCCGAACCGTGTGATGAATACGTCGAGGGAATCGGCGTATTGCTTCGGATTGCGCGGTGGCGAACACTCGCTCGCCGCGATACCAAGTCCGGGCGGAGTGTAATGAAAACATGGCAGCACATGCACTTCCTGGGCGAGCCGGGGCAACAACCAGTCGTACCATTTCTCGCCGCCCTCGGTGTGCCAGTCGGCCCAGGAAATACCGGTGCGAAGATGTGTGACGCCGATCGCCTTCAGATCGGCAAGCAACCGTTCAACGCGCTCCTCTTCGCCGGGACGAAGCCATTCCAGGATGCCAAGCGCAGGATGGCCGTTGCTTTTCATACTGCCAGGCCGCGGGCGTTAAGTTCCCGCACGGCATGGTCGATCCGATCGACGGCAATTTGGCCTTCCAACCAGCCGGCAAGTTCTACTAATCCTTCTTCAAAGGTCACACGCGGTTCGTAGCCGAGGACCTCTTTTGCATGAGAAATATCGGCGAAGCAGTTACGAATATCGCCGACGCGACATTTGCCGAGGATATGCGGTGCGATTTCCTCTTTGCCAAGCGCGCGCGCCATTTGCCCGGCAATTTCAAGCACTGAATAATTACGGCCGCTCCCGATGTTGAATACTTCGCCGGCGGCTTCGGGAACTTCGAGCGCGAGCCGGCAAGCCTGTGCAACGTCCCGCACATGAACGAAGTCACGTCGCTGTTTGCCGTCTTCGTTAACGAGCGGTGAATTATTGTTCAGGAATCGGGAAGCGAAAATCGCCAGCACACCGGTGTAAGGATTTGAAAGCGCCTGGCGCGTTCCGAAAATGTTGAAAAAACGCAACGCGACGGTGGCGATCCCATATGCGCGGCCGATCGTTAGGCTCAGACGCTCCTGATGATATTTTGAGATGGCGTAAACCGACGGCAATGCCGGATACTTTGTTTCTGGTGTCGGGACGGGAACTAGCGGTTCGCCATCTGAGCCACGGACTTCCCAATCATGGGCACGCAGTTGTTCGAGTGTGCGTTCCCGTGCTTCGACGAACGTACCGTCGTGGGTGCGATAGAGCCCCTCGCCGTAAATGCTCATGCTCGATGCAATGACAAGGCGCTCGATTGAGTGCCCCGAAAGAGTTTCCAGGAACACCGCCGTGCCTTGAGAGTTATTGTCCGTGTAATAGGCAATCTCGTACATGCTTTGCCCGACACCTACTGCTGCCGCGAAATGGAAGACGCTGTCGACCCCGTTTAATGCGCGGCTGATTGCCTCTCGATCGCGAACATCACCGCGAATGAATTCTACTTCACGCGCCAGGTACGAAGGCCGCCGGGCACGTGTGCCATGCACCTGAGACGCAAGGTTATCCAGTACGCGAACGGAATATCCGTGTTCGAGTAATTCGTCCGCCAAATGCGATCCGACAAACCCGGCTCCGCCGGTGATGAGGACCTTCTTCGCCATAGATTCGTAAAAATTATCGCAGCACGCGTTTCGTACCGGCGGTCAGAAATTGTCTCAGAATAAGGTCGGTTTTTTGCCCATGACCACTCGTTAGGCATTAGGCTGCACTTCATCAAATCAGGACTACGCGACATTGAGTTGCGATGTTTCTCGATTAGTTGATCGCTGACTCATCCAGATTGGGCCGCCAGCCCGCTCAGCGTCGGCTCGATAGGCCGTCCGAAAACAACACGAAAACGAGAGGTGTGATGCCGGCGCACCATACTTCAGGCGTCACGAGGAGTTCTTCGCTTTCAAACAACCAGAGACTCTGCGTGCCGCGTAGTAAAATATACCGTATGAAAAAATATTTATTCTCCCTCATCGCTGTCCCACTGTGCCTTGCGCTTTTTGCGTCTTGCCAGCAATCCGGGACAACCGACACTACCGGAGCAACCACTACCGCAGGATCGGTCAATACCACACCACGTAGAAACGCAACCAAGACGCAGGGCTCAGCGAGCGAAATGCCGTCTCCAGTGCCATCGGGATCTACTGCTCCCGGATCGGGGCGGTAAATCGAAAGACCACTGCGATTACTTGAACGCTTGGTGAGTTAACACCGTCGCCCACCCAAAGCTGCCCAGAAGTCTTCTGGACATCGGAGGCTCTCACGCTAGCCCCGAGGCGACCGGATCGCAGCGCAATACGATTCAGGTGGTATGAAAAAATCCATTTACCTGTTGATCGCGTTGGGCTTGTTCGCCGCATGCGAGCAAAAAACAACAACCGTGAGTCCGCCTGCTGAGAAAAAAGAAAATCACACCACAATCGTAAATCCACCGTCAGAGAAGAAAGAAACCAATACGACAGTGGTAAATCCACCGGGAGGCAGTAGCACGACGACGAAGGAAGAAAAGACGGATATTAACGTCAACACTTCGCCGAATCCGTAGCGACGTTCGCGAATCGGCCGGCGCGCGTTGCGTATGGTACGCAGCGCGCGGCCGGAAAACGCACACTTCACACAAACAACTCAAAGTTATGCGTCTGGTTCTGTTATTGATCCTGCTATTGCTGGTGGTCGGCGCGCTACCCACGTGGCCGTACAGCAGCGGCTGGGGATATTACCCAAGTGGCCTGGGTCTGGTCATACTGATTGTGCTGTTGGTATTTTTGTTTCGGTAGCTCAGGTAAATCAACGCACGCCTGCCGGGCAAATCCGGCGGTCACTCTGGTCCTGGCTCATACCTTGTGGCGTAATGGCCTGAGTGCGTGAGTTAGTTTTTGTAACCCCAGTTCCAGCCGGGTTTTCACGGTGCCCAGAGGAGCGCGTGTCGCAGCAGCGATTTCCCTATGACTTAGCCCGCTGAAAAAAGCGAGCTCGACGGCTTCGCGTTGCAAACGAGGCAGAGCTCGAATGCTTTTTTTCAAAAACTTTCGCAGATCGTTCAATACAAGCGCCTCGGCGGCATCGCGGCGCGGCGTCTGCGATTCTTGGACCACGCGTTGTTCGTAACGCTCGCGCGCACGAGAATACGCCTGGCGCCGCCGCAACCGGTCTATGGCGCGCCGCCGCGCGATGGTCACCATCCAGCCAAGTGGTTTCCCGGCTTTGGCTGAATAACGACCTGCTTCCTCCCAAACCTGAATGAAAATTTCCTGCAACACATCGTCCGCTTCGGCTTCTTCATGAACGACTCCGTCGATGGTAGCCCGCAAACGTTTGCTGTGCCTGCCGTACAACTCAGCAAGAGCGTCATGGCGTCTCCCGGAAATGTGTTTCATCAGCACCTCATCCGGCGCTGATGCGACCGCAACGTCATTTAGAGTAGCGTCAATCATACGCGACACCCCTGCATTTGCAGCCTTGATCCGTGTATTCGACAATCGCTTCCGTTAGGCAAAACGCGTCGCCAGTGCTTTTTCGCCGAACCAGACTCAGCCGGCACCGTCGCATACCGCCACTGGTCCGGCGTGGATATGCACCCTAACGTGGGACAGCACGGCCTGAATTTTCCTCCGGGCAAACGGCGAATGTCCACCTGCCGACCCTTGAATTTTCTCCCGCAAAGAACGCAGACGCGCTGGTCGTCGAGCGAATTCCAGCTTCTGAAAGGGTCGCCTACGCGCAAGATCGAGAGCCGATCATCGAGATTGAGATGAGCGATCATATGCAACGAGCAGTCTGCGCATCACATGAACGCACACAATCGGAGGGCAGGCTGATTGCGTGCTAAGACAAAATACTACGGCGCGTGTGCTTTACAGCGTCGATCATCAGAGAATGACCTTACAGCCCCGCACACAATTTGCGCTCCATCAGATCCAAAAACCGGCGGGGATTACCGCGTTTTTAGGGACGACGACGATGCCGTCACGGATAAAATAATTGTCTCCGTCCAGGTTCTGCGATTTTCCTTCAGGCGTAATCACGACGCCATCTCCGATGCGCGCATTCTTGTCGATGATCGCACGATCGATCACACAATTTTTTCCAATGCCCATTACGGGCTCCGTGGAACCGGTAACGTCCAGCTCAAAGTAATCGGCACCCATGACGATGCTGTTGCGGATGGTCGCGCCGCTCTGAATGACGCTGCGTATGCCGATGACGCTTCGTTCCAAGTGCGCATCGGAGATAATGCAGCCGTCGGAAATAATCGCCTGGCGCAGTGTTGCGCCGTTGATTTTGCTGCCCGGTAAAAAACGGGGATGCGTATAGATCGGCGAATCGGGTTCGAAAAAACTGTATTCTGGAACTACATCCGTTAGGTCGAGGTTAGCCTCGTAGAATGCGCGGATCGTCCCGATGTCTTCCCAGTAACCATCGAAGATAAATGCGCTGACATGCCGGTCATTGATGGATGTCGGAATGATGTGTTTACCAAAATCGAACAGATCGCTCTCCATGCATTTGACCAGCACGTTGCGATTGAAAACGTAAATACCCATCGACGCCTGAAACAATTCATCGTCTTCGTTCGCCCCAATGGTCCGAAGCAATTCCGGGCTCATTTGCATGTCCTCGACACCAGACTGATCTGATGGTTTCTCAATGAACCCGGTGATCCGTCGATCGACATCGCTCTTCATGATCCCGAACTCGAACACCTGGCGACGCGCCACCGGTTTCGTAGCCAATGTGATGTCCGCTCCGAGTTGAATGTGCTGATGCAGCAGCGCGCGAAAATCCATGCGATAGAGCTGGTCGCCGCTCAAAATCAGGTAGTACTCGTACGGGTCCTCAAGGAAGTAGCGCATGTTTTGCCTCACCGCATCGGCGGTGCCCTGGTACCATTGCGCGCCGGCGGGTGTTTGTTGCGCAGCGAGAATATCTACAAAGCTTCGCGAAAAATTATCGAACTTGTAGCTCGCCTGGATATGCCGGTGTAGCGACATGCTGTTGAACTGCGTCAGCAGATAAATCGAGCGCAGACCTGAATTGAGACAGTTGCTAATCGAAATATCGACGATCCGATATTTGCCCCCGAGCGGCACCGCAGGCTTGGCTCGATCTTTTGTTAGCGGAAACAAACGCGTACCGGCTCCGCCGCCCATCACGATCGCAAGCGTCCGTTGCAATGTCCCCGGCGGCAGCGCACCGGGCGTCTTCTCGGTCGCACTTTGAAGAAGCGACTTGCGGTCCAACTGAGCTTGCATTGCCGGTAATGAATAACGCAGCATCCTTGCTTTTGCGGCAAGTTTTTTAAAAACCGCGCGCCCATGCTCACTGTTGCGAGTGAGAATGGCCGCAACTACAGTCCTCGATCATGTGTGGAATAGTTGGTTACGTCGGCCGCGCACACGCGACGCCGATCCTGCTCGACGGATTGCGCCGCCTCGAATACCGGGGCTACGATTCCGCCGGAATCGCCGTCGTCGACGCAGGAGAACTCGACACGCGCAAATGCGCGGGCCGCATCGCTGCCCTCGCAAAACTCGTCACAAAGGAACCGGTATCAGGTTCGTTAGGCATCAGCCATACACGATGGGCAACCCATGGCAAGGTGAACGACGAAAATGCGCATCCGCATTTTGACGCGAGCGGAAAGCTGGCGCTGGTCCATAACGGCGTAATCGAAAATTACCAGGTGCTCAAGGACGAGCTCATCCGCAACGGCGATACGGACTTTCGCTCCGACACCGACACCGAGGTGCTCGCGCATCTGATTGGGAAACTTTACGACGATTCGTGCGCAAGCACGGTGGATGCAGCGGCGAAGAAATCCAGGCTATTTGAGGCTGTTCGAACCGCGCTGCGGCAGGTGATCGGCACGTACGGCATCGCTCTGATTCATGCAGATGTCCCTGATTTCATGATCGGCGCTCGCCGTGGAAGTCCGCTCGTGCTGGGAGTAGGCAACGGCGAGAATTTTCTGGCCAGCGACGTGAGTGCGATCGTCGCTTACACACGCGATGCAGTTTACTTGAATGATTTCGATGTTGTCGCGGCCAGTCCCGATAAATTCGAGATCAGTTCGCTTGCCGGCGATATCACCGATCATCCGGTCAGCAAGGTGGATTTCACAGCCGAAGATGTCGGCAAAGGGGATTATCCCCATTACATGCTCAAGGAAATCTTTGAGCAACCCGACACGGTCCGCGACGCCATGCGCGGGCGCCTTAACTCCGACGAATCCACGGCAAAGCTGGGCGGCCTGAACATGGGTCCGCCTCAATTGCGCGATGTCGGGAGAATCGTTCTCACCGGATGCGGGACTGCGCTTCACGCTGCAAGAGTCGGCGAATATTTGATTGAACGAATGGCCAGCATTCCAACTGAAGTCGATTACGCCAGCGAGTTTCGCCATCGCAATACGCCAATGACGCCTGAGACGGTGGTCTTCGCCATCAGCCAGAGCGGCGAAACTGCGGATACGCTCGGCGCGTTACGCGAGAGCCGGCGCAAAGGTTTTCGTACGCTTGGAATTTGCAACAACGTTGCAAGCACGATTGCGCGTGAGAGCGACGGAGGCGTTTACATGCACGCAGGGCCAGAGATCGGCGTGGCGGCCACCAAATCGTTTACGTCGCAGCTGACCATCCTCACGCTTCTGGCGCTGCTGTTCGGGCGGATGCGAAATCTCGCAACGGCGGAAGGAACGCGCGTGATCGAAGCGCTGCAGGCGCTACCCGGACAGATCGAAGAAGTCCTCGGGCTGAACGATCAGGTAAAGGACATCGCCAGCAAATACGCCAGTGCAAACGGTTTTCTGTTCTTCGGACGGCAGTTCAATTTCCCAATCGCTCTCGAAGGCGCGCTCAAGATGAAGGAGATTACGTATCTTTTTGCCGAAGGCCATCCGAGCGCAGAACTCAAGCACGGCGTGATCGCGCTGATTCGCCCTGATCTTCCGTCAATCTTCATCGCGCCGGATGATTCCGTCTTTTCAAAAAACTTGAACAACATTGAGCAGGTGAAAGCTCGCAAAGGTCCGATCATCGCAGTGAGCAGCGGCAATTGTGCGAAACATCTCAAAGGAATTGCAGACGAGATCGTCATGTTGCCGGAAGCGCCTGACTACGTGATGCCGATTCTTGCGGTGATCCCACTGCAGCTTCTAGCGTATCATCTTGCCGTCGCACTCGGTCGCGACGTCGATAAACCCAGGAATCTTGCAAAAAGCGTGACGGTAGAGTGATTATTGCCTAACGACACAGCTAGATGTTAGAGGTAGCGATCATGAAGGACGCAATCAGAGATTCTTCGCCTCGCTCAGAATGACAATCGAATTGAATTTGGCGCTCCGCCGATTCATCGCCGCATGATGTGAATGGCGAGAATACGGCCTTGATGACGTGCCAGCAGATAATCGACGAAATCGCCAATGATTGAATTCGGCTTGTTGCCGAGCTTTGTCACTACGCGGCAAATCAGGGTTCGGCTGCGGGCGTGCCACTCCAGATTAATCGCGCCATGGACATCGCGAGCACTGTGTATTTTCGCCCATCCATGCGGACGGCCCGGTTGTTTATGCCAGACTTTGATGAAACCGAATTTTTTCTCCAGTTGCGGATCGCTCATGATTTTGTTCCGCAAGGATCCGGTCCCGGTCGCGATAACCTGAATCACGGTCTGCATTCCGCCGTTTAGGATCAGCAGGAAATCATTCGTTTGGCAATGTTTGTTTGAATCCGCGCGTTCATGAAACGAAACGGCAACGCCCGTTTTTGGTCTTATGCTGGGGAAACGAGCAGGAGTTTATTGAAATGGAAACATTGGCGCAAAAAGCGCAGCTCGCTTTTAGAGCCATCAATGAATCGTGCTTCGACGCTGGGGGGCACAGACGGGATTGTCTGCGTCACGAAACCAGTGAGCGATACATCACGTAGACCTCGACGTACCCTTTTGCCGGATGTTTGAAGGC
>JAICUQ010000237.1 GCA_025935755.1 Chthoniobacterales bacterium
AATTGTCGCCTTAGCTGCTTCCTTAATTGGAGTTCGCGAACCGGAAGGCTCACCGTAATGATGACGTCCAGACTATGGACGTGGCGGACGGGGCGGGCGGGTGGACGGAGGTCTTGGTGAAGGTGTCGGTGGTGGCGGTGCACCCAGGCAAGTCGGCACTCCGGCGACGCCGTTTCGAGGACAAACGGACATTGTCCGACGTGCACTGTCGTCGCCACAGTGTTAGTGCAAGTGTCAATCACCGAGACATTGTTGGTCGCCACTGTTAGCGACATATGCGAGGGTGCCTGCCAAAGGGATTCTCTCCGCTGGGGACAGCGGACTCTACAGCGGCCAGCGTGACGTAGGATTTACGGATATACCTAACGAACGCCCAGAACACGAGCTTCGAAACAGACGCGCATCAACGGATGCAGCGATTTGTTTTCATTTGGTTAGAGGATCACTGGTGAGTTTGCCTGTCGTTCAGAAACATTCAATTGGTTCGAGGGGGCGCGGCAGCTAATCTGTCACTTAGCAATGCAGGCTAAGCCTTCAGTCGCGGTTGTTTTTCATCACATTGGTCCCTATCACCACGCCCGGCTGAATGCGGCGGCTGACAAATTGGCGGTGACTGGGATTGAATGGTCGGCGCAAGGCTATGACTCGTGGGGTGCACCGGAATCCGCAGCGCATTACCAAAAAATCTCTCTGTTTCCAGAAGCAACAGACCAGCGCCCGGGAAAAACCGAGCTTCGCAATGCGTTCTCGTCGGCTTTAGAGCAAACCAAGCCGGACGTCGTAACGGTCAATGGCTGGAACAATTTCGGATCGTTGGTTGCTGTGAATTGCTGTGCGCGGCTTCGGATGCCCATGGTCGTTATGTCTGAGAGCTCTCGCCACGATGAATCGCGTACGTGGTGGAAGGAAGCGATGAAGCGGCGAATCGTCGGTTTGTATTCTGCCGCACTCGTCGGCGGGCAGCGTCACGTTGACTATTTGGTTGAACTAGGGATGCCCATAGATCGGATCTTTACTGGCTATGATGTTGTGGATAACAACTATTTCCGCAGAAGGGCGGACGAGATCAGAAGTCAGACGCCAGGTGTGAGGGAACAGTATCGTCTTCCGGAGAATTACTTTCTTGCGTCAGCGCGGTTTATCGAGAAGAAGAATCTTTCGCGATTGATCAATGCCTACGGGGATTACCGGGGAAAATCGCAAACGGCCGGGCTTGAAACGTGGGACTTGGTACTCTTAGGCGACGGCCCGCTTCGCGAAGCTCTCAACTCTCAACTTTCAACGCTCGACTTACACGCGCATGTGCATCTGCCCGGCTTCAGGCCGTACGACGAATTGCCGGTTTATTACGCATTAGCGAATGCATTCGTGCATGCCAGCACGACTGAGCAATGGGGCCTGGTTGTGAACGAGGCCGTTGCGTCAGGCTTGCCCGTGATTGTGTCGAACCGATGTGGGTGTGTACCGGAGCTGGTGAATGGTAACGGCTTTACTTTTGATCCGACTAACGAGAGTGAGCTGATTGCCCGGCTGTTGGAGATGGCGTCTCTATCGGATGAACATCGAAATCAACTCGGCGACAAGAGCTACGAAATTGCAGCGAACTTCGCGCCGGAACGTTTTGGTGAAGGTTTGGAGCGCGCAGCGAGCATGGCGCTGAGAGGTCCGCAAAAGGGCTTTGGAATATTGGATCGTGCGCTGTTGCTCGGCACAGCAAGTTACGCGAGATGAAAGGCAACGATCCGGTAGCAGCGTTTTTCGACCAGCTCCCTGACACGCATAAGCGCCATTTCCAGGGACGCGCATCGGGTGCAAGCTTCAATTTCCAAAAGCGTCTGACATTGGCATGCGAACTGGGTGGCGCGTCATCAGGGCGACTGCTCGACTGTGCGGCAGGTACCGGTGAGATAACATGCGCGTTACTAAAGTCCGGCAGATTTGATCACGCCACGGTTGTCGACGTTTCAGCGGCCATGTTGCAGAGCGCAAAGGAACTGGTGATGTCGCAAATCAAAAACGCGGAAGTCGAATTCGTACAGTCTGACATATTCGATTTCAAACCGGCTGATCCGCGCTTCGATCTTATTCTCTGTCTGGGATTGATTGCGCACACCGGACGATTGGACATTTTGCTGCCGCATTTGAAATCGATGCTTACACCTCACGGACGTATCATTTTGCAGACAACACTCACGGATCATCTCGGAACACGCGTTGTACGTGCGCTCACTTCCCGAACTGAGCTGGCGCGGCGGGGATACAGAATTTCCTGGTTCTCCCAACGAAATATTTCCGAAGCATGCGATCGGGCCGGGTTGCGGATTCTCGAGAGCCGCCGACATAGCCTTGCTTTTCCATTCGGCGACCGGTTGTGGGCGCGGGCAAATTTTCAACTGGAAAGCCGGTTCAAACAATGGGCCAGCCGCCACGGAGCCGACGCCATTTATCTGCTTGGAGCTGGATGAAAGTCGGCTTTTTGGTCAGCAGCGTTTCCCGGGAAGCAGGCGGCCTGTTTGAAAGTGTGCGCGGTCTTGCCAAGGCGGTATCAGCAACCCGTGCAGATGTGCGAGTGTTTGGGATCCGCGACCAACAAAGTGATATCGATTTGCCGGAGTGGCAGCCGCTTCCTGTTCAAACATTTGATCCGCGACTGCGCGCATGGGGTTACTCAAACCAGCTCGTCCCTGCGATGGTTGATGCCGATCTGGACGTGTTATCCGTGCACGGGTTATGGAAATATTGCTCGGTTGGTTCGCACCGGTGGCATCAGCGGACAGGTCGACCGTATGTCGTTCACCCACACGGGATGCTGGAACCATGGGCCCTCGGAAACGCGCGTTGGAAAAAACGAATCGCAGGGACGCTTTACCAAAATCAACATCTGTGCAAGGCCGCTTGTCTGCGCGCACTGTCGGAAGCTGAGGCAGGATCGATTCGCGCGTACGGTCTGAACAATCCGATCTGCGTGATTCCCAATGGTGTAGATATGCCAGAGCTGCCCGAGAGCCACGGGGAAAATCAGGCAGGCCGACAAAAAACAGTTCTTTATCTTGGCCGACTTCACCCGAAGAAGAACCTGGCAAATCTAATTCGCGCTTGGAAAGAAACGTTCAGTTCGAAAAGTTCGAACAGCGATTCCTGGGTTCTTGCGATCGCTGGTTGGGATCAGGGGGGATATGAAAGCGAACTGAAGCAGTTCGCAGCGGGTTCATCGATCACCTTTCTCGGTCCGCAGTTCGGCGCAGAGAAAAGCGAATGCTATCGCACGTGCGACGCCTTCATTCTTCCGTCATTGAGCGAAGGCCTGCCTATGGCGGTCCTCGAGGCGTGGTCATATGCCAAGCCCGTGTTGATGACCGCTGAGTGTAATCTGCCCGAAGGTTTCAAAGCCAACGCAGCGTTGCGAATTGGAACGACTCCGGAGGAAATTGCCGCCGGAGTTAAACAACTACTCGAAATGAGCGATGACGATCGCGTAGCAATGGGAGCGCGTGGGCGCAGTCTGGTCGCAACAAAATTCTCATGGCCACGAATCGGTGAGCAGATGCGCGCGGTGTTTGATTGGTTGCTCGGCGGGGAGGTGCCGGACAGCCTACGATCGTGAGAACGTGTTTACCGACACTGT
>JAICUQ010000234.1 GCA_025935755.1 Chthoniobacterales bacterium
CCAACCCGATGTCCTCAGAGCTTGGCAATAAATTCCCGGCATCCGTGAACACGGCGCCCTGCAGTTCGCCGAAGATTGGGAAGGTGTATTCAACATTGAACACGGTAAAAAATTCACCGCCGATTGGGTGCCCATGATTGTCATGCGGGCCAAGGTCCCGCTCGCCGAAGCTGCGCACGCTCGTGGCACCGCCATTGAAAAATCGTTCGTCGATAGGAATTGCAGTTGCTTCGTCGGCGCCGCTGTTAGTGAGCGAATGGATGATGCCACCGCGGGCGCCAAACGCGATTGAAGATTGGCGGAAGAAACGCTGCAAAGGAGTGCCTGGCGTCTGATCTTCAACCACACCCGGCGTGAGTGGCTTGGGTCCGAAGGGAAGATAATAACCAACTCGCATCGTGGTGCGGATAAATTCGATATCACTTCCCAATGCATTTGAAGCCACATCGAGGGTGTTACCGATGAGAAATCCACGCGGGTTCACATATGGGCTCTCACGCATATCGAGTGTGTTAGTGAGTCCAATCGTGTCTACCTGATACTCTTTTGGCCCAAGGAGAAAACCCGGTCTTATTTCCGAGTTGGTGATCTTCACATGACGCGCGGCAAAGGTCAGAGATGCTTCATCGTTTTTGGTAATTTTGCGGCTGAGCTCGAATCGTCCGCCCAGTTCGAATTTTGTGTATCCATCATAATCAAAAGTGAACGCGAATGCTCGCGCGGTGAAAACAAAATCGGTATCGAAGAAGAACGGATCCTCATACAAGATTTCGCCTCGATAGCTGCGCTGCGAGACCTCAACGGTCGCCGTGAGCGGCCGGCCGTAACCAAACAGATCACGATCGCCGAGTTGCACGCCTGCCAGTGCGCCTTCGTAGGTGTCAAAGCCGCCCCAAAACCCAAATTCCCTGCTTTTGGCCTCCTCAGCCGAGATATCGAGCCGCAATAAATGTCCATCAATCGGTACCGGTTTGATCTGCAGCACGTTGAATTGGCCAGTTTTCATGAGTGTCCGGAATCGCTCGTCTACAACATCAGGGCTGTACGTTTTGCCCTCTAACCGGGTGAAACGTCTGGTCACAAAACTGGGATGCAACCTGCGCAAACCCGTAACACTCACGCCATCGAAATGATAAACCGCGCCGGGAGAAACGACGATGTGCACCGGTACGCGGCCATTCACTGCCGCGTCTGGCGTCCCGCCAGCCACCACTTTGACATCATAATAACCGCGCGCCTTGAAATATGCTTCGAGGCGACGAGGGATGTCTTCGACCCGCAGGTCAGTGTAAGGACGCGCGAGAAGATCAGATATCTGGCCGCGAAGCGCTTCGGAACCGTAAACGGTCTGACCACTAAAAGTGATGTTGCCAAAGAAATATTGCCGTCCTTCCTGAACCGGCACGGTAACGTCGACTTCATTTGTCCCCGGGAGAAATTTGTCCTGTGGCGGATCGACCACGGCGTCCAGAAAACCTTCGGCAATATAAAATCGTTGTACCAGATGCGAGCCCTCCTCCAGATCAGAGGCGACGAAGGGCAGCCTTTTTTCCATGCGTGAATATCGCTCGCGCGTCGGACCCACCATGTATTCGAAGAGTTTGTCTGCCGGTTCATGCGCGTTTCCATCGAAGATCACCTGGCTCAGGAGGAAACGCGGACCTTCGTTAATGTCCAAACGCAAGCGATCCTCCGATTCAATCAGATAGTGCACGTCCACTTTTGCGAATCCATGCTTGCGGTAAAACACTTCAAGGAAGAATGCGAGATCATCGGCGCGCGCCGGACTCAATCCGTAATCTTCGATCGTGGTGATTTCCTCTTTCAGGGCGACGCGTAGTTCCTTGTCCTTGAACGATTGCGCGCCGCGGAATTCGATGATGCTGGCGCGTTTTGCGCGTTTTTCCTGCTCCTTCACGACCGCCCGGCGCGCCTTCTGTTGCTGTTCCGGCCGCACAACGTCGACTGCGCTCTGCGCCGCAACGGAGGTCGCAACAATCGTGGCGCTGAGAGCTGAAATGAATCGGGCGGTCATTCTAAGCAAAGGGAAACGATGGTGAACGACCTAACGAAATAGGCGGTCGGTACAGCTACGGGATGTCTCGACTGCGCTCGACATGACGCTGATGAGGGCATGTAGGAGCCCCTTGCATTACTCAGCCACGCCGCGCGGGAGCGCTTTTGGCGGAATGGCAAGGCGCTAGCGAGGAGCATGTCCTGTGAGGAGTAAGCAACGAAGCCAGACACTCGAAAGCGCCCTCGCCCTTCGGGTTGCGCCGCTTTTTCGCTTCTCCGGCGTTGCTCGTCGGTCATCCCACCATCGCGGCACAGGTCTGCATCCTCCTCGCGCTTTGCAGGAGCGAAAAATCGACAGCAACGCGGCATGACTGATTACTTCAAAAGGCTCCTAGTGAAAACGAATTAGATATTTCAGCTTTCCTCGAAAATCGCCATGAACGCCCACGTCGCCGGTGAGAACGAGCTGGTCAGTGAGCTTGAACCGCACGGTTGCCTGCTGTTGGCCGGTGCGCGGATCAACTGTTCCCAAATCCAGGTCCAGGCGGTTGAAAACTGTGTTGCTATCGGTCGGTTCACCTTTTTTAACGATCTTGCGATACAGCTGTTGGATCAACAGCATGGCCGCTCGTCCGGCGAGAACGTTTCCAGTCGAGAGTTCCTGTCGCGTGGCGCCGGTAGCGATCAATGAGATGATTTCCTCCTGTGGCAGAGGCGGTTCGCTGGTAAAAACGGCCTGCGGCGAGAGCAGAGTTCCGTAAACGTAAACCCGGACCGTGTAATCGCGGATCACCGATGTGCCGTGCAGATCGATCGTTGGATTGGTCGAATCGCTCGGACTGAAAGTCAGCGAGCCGCGTGTAACATCGAGACGGCTGAAAGGTAATGTCGCTTCGACCCCTTCCATCTGGACCACACCCTGGAGACCGGGATGAAGGCCGGTGCCGATCAATTTCAAATCGGTTGTCGCTTCGCCAGTGGCGAGGTTTCCGCGAATCAGCACCGGATCCTTGGTTTTGATTGTGATATCAAACTTCCAACCGCGAAATGGCGGAGCCGGCAGAGAAAAAAACTCGGGCCGCTCGGCAGGCGGCTGCGGCGCTGGTCTGCCCGGCAGACCGATTGGGATAAGATCAATGTTCTTCAGAAACCGGCTGTTAGTCAGTGCGACATTGCCGCTGACCGTCGCCGCTGTGAAAGGTCCCGTTATTCTGATATCGCCATCAGCGCGTGCCGTCAGTGTGTCGTTTCGCGCGACCAGAACGCTCTGCGCTCTCATTTCTAAATCGAGAACCGGTTCGGTGAGCTTAACGAATGTAACTCGACCACTCATGGAAAACGGCCCACCAGCCAAATCGCCTGCAAACCGGTCGAGAGTGAGTGCATTGTCGCGGAAAGTGAACCGCACATTGAAACCTCTCAGGGTAGGAAGAGTCGCGTTGGTAAAACGGGCGACGTTCACCGTCATGTCCCCCGCTCCACTTAAAATTGGATGACCAAATGTTCCGCCTACGTCAACGTCGAGTCCCAGGTCCCCGTCCAATTGCTGAAGATCCGGAACGAATTGACGAACAAAATTCACCGAGCTCCGCGGCAATCGAGCTTTGGCGGTAATCGGTGTGTCGTCGGGAAATCCGCGGGTCTGGATGATTTTCGGCACGTCGAACGGCATGTTCGCGTTTATTTCCAACGGCTGAATCCGCGGCTGTTGCAGTTTGCCCATCACCGTC
>JAICUQ010000040.1 GCA_025935755.1 Chthoniobacterales bacterium
ACCAGAAAACTTCCTCGAACCGGCGGCGCAAAGTCCTGGCCTGACTCTTAAGCTCGCGTGCGAGTGTGGCCTCGCCTAACAACACCGCCAGTTCGCCGGCCGCGAGCTTTGCAGCGTAAACATAACTTTGTACTTCGCACAAAGCGATCGGCGCCTCGGCAAGAGTGCCATCGCTGTGAAAGACCGAGTCATGGGAATCCTTCCATCCCTGATGAATCAGGCCATGCTTCGACTTGCGACTATATTCGACGAAGCCATCGCCATCTGCGTCGCCGTAGCGGTTGATCCACTCGAGCGCGCGCTGCACGTTCGACCAGATCGACTCGATAAAAGCGCGGTCACCGGTCCGCTTGTAATATGCGCCAGCCAACATCACAAAAAGCGGTGTCGCGTCGATGCTCCCGTAGTAACGCCTGAACGGCACCTCACCCAGGACCGACATTTCATCATCCCGGAATTCATGCAGCACCTTGCCGGGTTGTGCGTCTTGCTCAGGTTTCTCAGAGTCGGCTTGATTGGCGGCGAGATAGGCCAGCACCCCCCGGGCTATGGAGGGATCGAACCACAAACATTGTAACGCCGTAATAATTCCATCCCGGCCAAACACGGTGCTGAACCAGGGAACACCAGCGTAAGGATACGGGCCGTAAGGTGTCTCGGTTCGCATCATGTGAAGATCGGCCAGCGAACGGTTCAACCAGTCATTGAACTGTTCGTTGTACGCGAACACCTGCGGTTCTCGCGCGCGGATGTGTTCGAGGCTACAGGTCGCCTCGTGCATGATCTTTTCGTAAGACTTGCTCTCGCCCTGCGAATCGCCGTCCACCTCGCATGCAATTGTCCACTGGTGATTGGCATTCTCGCCCGGTTCCAAATGGAGGTGGCAGTTGACGACCGACTTCGTTACGCGGGATGGCTTCGGATCAAACATGATCCGCGTCCGACGAAACCGGTGGTCCAAGCCCTCATACGCCAGCACAAGTCCATCGTCGTTTATCTCGGGTTCCAAGCGACGACCATGATGTTCCCGATGTGTGCCGCGCAGTTCGAAGATATCGACAAAATCGGCATCGACCTCGATCGACAGAACAAAATCGACCGCGGCGCGACCATAGTTGTGAATGCGAACCCGTTCATGGCAGGCTTTGTCCCACAAAATCTTTGAGCGAAATACGTGGATGGTTCCCCTTGGGACCACTATCTCGCTATCGCGCCAGATATCAGGGTTCGTAGCATCTACAGCGAGAACGGCATTATCTTCCCGAACCGTGGAACTCAGCAGCAGCGGCCGGTGTTTTCCGATCTTCAAAGTTAGCCGGGATAGAAAACGTGTGTCCTGGTAATAGAGTCCGAGTTCGCCAGTGCCATACGTTTCGATATCGCCGAATCGATCGAACACTGCGTACATGTCTCCCTGCTTCAGAACACGCGGACGCACATCCACGCGAGCTGAAGAGGAACGAATATAAAACTCGTTCCGAACACGAATTACTTCTCCCCTGGCCATTAGGCGGCCTCCGACACTTCCTCGCTTCTGGCAATCAAACGTTCGAATTGGTGCACGTAGTCACGCGCCATTCGCGCAGCCGTAAAGCGTTGTTCGAACACTTCGCGGCATCGTTTTCGGCTTAGTTCACCTACCCGGCGGACCGCCTCGACTGCATCCGCCATGGTTTCAACGACGAAGCCGGTATCACCGGATTCGACAAGTTCGGATACCGCACCACCGCGGTAAGCAACGACGGGAGTGCCACAGGCCATTGCCTCAATCATTACCAACCCGAACGGCTCCGGCCAGTCGATCGGAAACAGCAGCGCATGCGCGTTACCCAGGAATTCACCTTTCTCGGTGTCTCCTATCTCGCCGATGAATTCCACCAGTGAGTCATTCAGCAACGGTGCGATGACCGAGTCGAAGTAATCTTTGTCTGCGCGATCGATCTTCGCTGCAATTTTCAATGGCATTCCGACCTGCTTCGCAATATCGATCGCGCGATCAACTCTTTTCTCGGGCGAAATTCGGCCGACAAAAGCGAGGTAACGCCCTGCTTCGGCGTGAAATCGGTAAAGGTCGGGAGGTAAACCGTGATAAACGGTTGCCTGCCAGTTTGCCCACGGCAACGGCTCCCGTTGTCCATTTGAGATCGAAATCACAGGCATGTCGCGGAATTCCTGATACAACGGAACCAGATCAGGAATATCCAGCCGGCCATGTAACGTGGTCACTTGTGTGATCGCCTCCCTTCGGCTCAGCGGGAAATGCAGGTAATCGACATGAAAATGAACGATGTCGAACTCGTCCGCGTGCTGGAAAACACGTTCCAGCATCACGAAATGGTGCGCCATTTGGTTTTGACAATCCTTATCCAGACGCAGCGATCGTTGACACGTCGCCACTAGCCGCGCTGTCGTCTCCGAATCTCCGCTCGCAAATAGCGTCACGTCGTGACCTTGTCGCACCAGTTCCTCGGTGAGATACGACACTACGCGTTCTGTTCCCCCGTAATATTTCGGCGGCACGCTTTCATAAAGGGGCGCCACCTGTGCAATTCTCATATCGAAATTAAACCCTCCATTCTTGAAATTTTTCGTGACCAATCGGGTCAATCATCGCCTCGTAAATGGCTGAGCCAATATCGATCCTCCACTCCATCCTCGCGACCAATTTTCCCGGCCCCTTATGTTCGAGTACGCCAACGAAAACGCGTGCACGTTCTTCCGTTCGCTTCGTAGAAGCGTGCGGTGTGACTGCGGGCGCACGCCGTCAACGAGCTGCGGCTTCACGAAAAAACTCCGCTCGCGATTATTATCTTCGCGCAATGCCACGCAAACCGGTGCTCGCAATTTCCGTGTCGCATCCGTTGATGATTGGGAGCGCACGATTCCAGCGTGCTGCGTTCGGCATCCTGCCGAACGCTCGCCTCGCCAATGTTCGCGCTGCACCCCGATTCGACCCTGCCCGCGAGCTCACCCGCTGCCATCGCGGACCCGATTTGGTTTGCCCATTCAGGGCAAACCTTTTCCCGTTCACTGTTCCCAGGGCATTGCCCTGGACTAAGATGTGATTTGCGCTTTCAGCGCGAACCGTCATGTCGCGGCGCCCCCGCTCGCTCCATTCCGTGACCTCGTCGCTTCGTCACAGCTCAGGTCTCTTTTATCACGTCGCGCGGATCCTTGTCCTCTCTTAACCCTAAAAATACCGGTGCTCGCAATTTCTTGTCTCGCGTCCACTCGGCAAATTTGATTTCGGCCACAAACTTCGGGTTGATCCAGTGTATTTTTTTCATCATCGATGGCGTGATGCCCAGCACCCATTGCCCGTTCTGCTTTGATGGCAGATCGACAAATGGACAGTCAGCCCGTTCCTCGGATCGGAATTTTTTGTGCAACGCGGCTAATGATTTTGTTGTGAATCCGGTGCCAGCTTTACCGGCGAACACGAGATCGCGATCTTTGTAGTAGCCGACGAGAATTGCGCCAAAATGTTTGCGCGCTCCCTGCGGGGGTGTGTATCCGCCGATTACGAATTCCTGCTCATTGACGCATTTTAGCTTTATCCATGCGCCGCTTCTCCGGCCGGGTTCGTAAACCGAATGGCGTAGCTTGCCGATGATGCCTTCCAAGCCGCGCCGTTGCACTTCTTTGAGAAGTTGGCTGGCGTCTCCACCAATTGCACCGGAGTAACGAATCCGTGCGTCGTCCGCGCCGTCACACAAATTTTCCAGCACTTTCTTCCGCGCCTCCAATGGCAGCGACACCAGACTTTTGCCGTCGAGCTGAAGGAGATCGAAGGCATAAAAATAGACCGGTGATTTTCGTCCTTCCATTTCGCGCGCTTGCAGGAGCTGGAATGACGAACGGCCCTCTTCATCAAGCGCCACCACTTCTCCGTCAATCACACACTCCTCCGCCGGAAAATTTTCCACGGCATCCACGATCTCGGCGAAGCGCGCGCTCAAATCGTTTTTGTTGCGCGACAGCAACGAAACACGTTGATGGTCTTTGATGGCAACCAGCCGGATGCCATCGAATTTAAGCTCGTAAATCCATTCGCCAGTCGCAGGCGGTCTCTCCATCAGCTTCGCTTTCATCGGTTCGATGAAACGCGGTTTTGCCGAAGGCAATTTCGCCAATGCGTCATCCTGAGCCCCGAAAGCTTTCGGAGTCGAAGGATCCCGCGAAGTTACGGCTGTTCTTTTTTTACGGGATTTTTCACCTTCGTTCGGGACGACGCGTTTTTTTTTAACCGCCTCGCGAATGCGCGCCTTGAATTGAGATGTCGGACTTTGCTCTTCTACGCGGTTTGATTGCCATTCAGCATCGCGCTCATCCGCGATTTGTTTCATCGTACGGCCTGTCTTCACCGATTCATCATCGACTTTGCTCGAGATCGGTTTTACATCTCCGCCGGTCTTTAAAATCAACCACTGATTCTTTTCGCCTTCCCGGCCACGGATCCGCACCAAGGTCCATTCGCCTTTCGCTTTGTTGCCCTCGAGAAGGAGGTGAAGCTTACCCTCTTTAAGCGATTTCAGCGGTTGCTCGCCGTAAACGTAATAGGTGCCGCGGTCCCACACCATTACCGTGCCGCCGCCATACTGACCTTCGGGAATCACTCCCTCGAAGTTTTCATATTCGATGGGATGGTCCTCGACTTCTACGGCGAGATGTTTCTCGCCGCGTTTCCACGGAAGTCCCTTTGGCAGCGCCCATGACTTCAGCACGCCTTCCATTTCCAGGCGGAAATCGTAATGCAATCGACGCGCAGCATGTTTTTGGATGACGAATCGCGACGCGCCTTTGATTTTTTTCGGGCGTGGTTTCCCTGCCGGTTCAGCTGTCTTTCCGAAATCGCGCTTACGTTTGTATTCGGCTAATCCCATCTCAGTAAGAGTACCCACAGATTCGTTGAGGCCAACAACAACGCTTCAATGGTTCGCACGTCACATCGGAGCGGGATCTCGCGAATTCCTGCATGCGCGCCTTGAATTCCGTGTCGCGGGAACGGAAAGTTGCGGCTAACTGGAGATCGACGAGCGATCATTTGAAACCTGAGTGGCGAGACGCATGACGAAAACGGCTCGGGCCATCGCGTTGTGTGAGAACGAAACAGCATAATGCTACAAGGCAGGGTATGGAGTTTGCGACTAGCTGCGTGAAACCAGTGTTGTCCGCTTTCTGCGCGGCGTGCGCCGTGTTGTTTTACGACTTCATCCCGGCAAACGCGCAAGTCAATGTTACGCAGTTTCACAATCACCAATCACGTGACGGTCTTTACATCGATCCGGCATTTACCCGGGGCGCAGCGGTCAGACTGAAACGGGACCCGAACTTCGACGGCACAATCGTTGGCAATGTTTACGCCCAACCTCTCTACATCGAGGACGGGCCAAACGGCAGGGCGATGGTCATTGTGGCGACTGAATCCAATAATGTGTATGCGCTCGATGCCCGCGACGGCAGCATTATCTGGCAACGAAACGTGGGCGAGCCTGTATCCGCTGAGGATCTCATGTGCACAAAGTTTGATCCTTTAGGAATCACTGGCACACCTGTGGTAGATCTTCCGTCACGCGCGCTCTTTTTCGATGCCATGATTACACCCGACAGTGGCGCGACCAAAAAACACCTTATCTTTTCGCTAAATGTCGATACAGGCGACGTGAACTCAGGGTGGCCGGTGGACGTAGACGCAGCGACATACGACGGCATCCACTTTGACGCGTCGATTCAACAGCAACGACCTGCGCTCGGCATCGTGGGCAACATTGTTTACGTCGGCTATGGGAGCATGAGAGATTGCAGTCCGTTTCATGGCTGGCTTGTGGGCGTGCCAATGAATGACCCCGCCAACTTAACGGCATGGGCCGCGGCAACTAAAAATCACGGCGGCGCGATATGGGGCGTCGGCGGCATCGCGAGCGATGGCAAGAACCCTTTCGTTACCACTGGTAACACTTTCAATCCTCCAGATTGGGAAGGCGGACACGCAGTGATTCGCTTCCTGCCCGGGCCAATCTTTAGTGGTTCGTCTACCGACTACTGGGTGCCTGAAAACTGGCCGATGCTCGACACTTTCGAGTGGGATCTGGGTAGTTCAGGGCCATTGCTGGTGGACGTTCCAGGCGCAACGCCTTCGCGTCTCGTCGTTGCGTTGGGCAAAGATCGCAACATGTACTTGGTTGATCGAGATAACCTCGGCGGAATTGTTCCGCCCGTAGCCACGGCTCTGGTTGCCAACAGTACTATCCTTCAGGCCGCAGCCGCGTACAGGACTCAACAAAGCACCTACGTTGCGCTTCGCGCTAATAATGACGGTAACACCGTTCTTTCCGCAGTACGCATTACTGCGACCAACCCGCCCGTCATCGCCAGCGCTTGGGATATAAACCGCGGTGCCGGCGGTTGCGGTTCTCCGTTTGTTACTTCAACCGACGGCACTAATAACATGATTGTATGGGTGGTCGGCACCGAGGATCATCTTACGGCTGGAGACCAGCGATTGCATGGTTACGACGGTAATACTGGAGCTGTTGTCTACGACGGCGGCGGGCCAAATGAAGTGATGGCCGGGACGCACTACTACAGCACGACGGGTATTGTTGCGCGGGGCCGTGTCTATGTCGCCGGAGATAATAAAGTGTTCGCCTTTGTCCTATCCAGGCCAGATCCAAAAGGAAGGGCTCGACCGACGCCAGCGCCTCGCCCAATCAGGTAGCTGCGGCGGACATTAGCTCTCGTTAGGGAGCGGCTCGCCGACGAGATATCGAACGAAGCGACGAATCACAATGTTTTCGCCCAGTTCGGCAATCTTGGAACTCAACAAATCGCTGATCGTCACATCGGGATTTTTGATGAAGGCCTGCTCGAGCAGACAAACTGTGCTGTAGAACTTCTCAAGTTTGCCGTCAACAATTTTGTCCGCGACATGCGCCGGCTTGCCTTGCACCTGTGCCTTGTAGATTTCGCGTTCCGCCTCGATCAGATTGCCGGGCACGTCGGCTCGATTGACGTAGAGCGGATGCGCAGCGGCTATATGCAGGGTGATATCTTTCACGAACCCTCGAAAATTTTCATTTCTCGCTACGAAATCGGTCTCGCAATTCACTTCTACGAGCACGCCAACCTTGCCCTGCAGGTGAATATACGAGGCAACGATTCCCTCTTTTGTCGCGCGAGTCGCCTTTTTCGCTGCGCTGGCGATACCTTTGGTGCGCAAAATCGTTTCGGCTTTATCCAGATCGCCGCCGCTCTCGACGAGAGCACGCTTGCAATCCATAAATCCAGCGTTGGTTTTTTCACGAAGTTGCTTGACGAGTTTTGGATCGATTTCAGATGTCGCGTTCATTAGATGCTTGGAGTCGTTCAGGCGTCAGCGCATTGAGTCGCTGAAGCGGAAGGTTTCAGGCCGATACGCCTGCCATTTCCACCTGTTCGCGGATGCGGGCTTCGCTGCTGGCCGAAACGATCGCGTCAACGAGTTTTTGCAGAATCACCCGGATCGCGCGAATGGCATCGTCATTACCCGCAATTGGATAATCAACCAGTTCCGGATCAGCATTGGTATCCACGATCGCGACTACCGGGATTGCGAGGCGGCGCGCCTCGTTGACGGCGTTTTGCTCCCGAAGGGTATCGATGATTACGATCGCATCAGGCAATTCTGACATGTCGAGGATGCCTTCGAGATTGCGCCGGAGTTTCGCAGCCTCACGATTCAGCGCAGCGAGTTCCTGTTTCCCCATTTTCTTGTATTCAGGAGACTGCTCGATCTGCTCGATGTATTTCAAGCGGCCGATGCTCTTACGGATGGTGGTGAGATTGGTCAACGTGCCGCCGAGCCAGCGTTGATTAACGTAAAACTGGCCGCAGGCTAATGCCGCTTCTTTTATTGCCTCCTGCGCCTGTTTTTTGCAGCCGACGAACAGAATCCGGCCGCCCCGACGCGCAACTTCCTGGAGAAAATCAGTGGCCCGCCGGAGTTGCCTCACAGTTTCATCGAGGTTGATGATGTAAATTTGATTGCGCTGTTCAAAGATGAAGGGTTTCATCTTTGGATTCCAACGCTTCGTCTGGTGTCCAAAATGAACACCAGCTTCCAGTAATTCAGGCACTAATTCTGTTGTTTCTGCCATAAGCGAGATTCCCGAAGGCGGGACTCCCAGAGCGGGAGGGTGAAGATGCTACATCACAGGCTTGTTCGCAACATCAAATTCGCTGGTCGAACTATGTCAATTTTTGCATCGAGGAAGGGCGGTGTCCCAACCGGGGCGCTGGCCTTGTGCGCTTTCCGAGCCAGATGTGAAGGACCAACAGGCACGGCAGCGCCAAGCCGACTGCCAGATGAATCCAGCTCGACCACGCACGCAAGTTTTCATCCCCGGCGTAGTAAAGTCCGTATCCTGTGACCGTCAGAATACCGAACGCACCAAGAAACAGGGAGCCATTCCCGCGATTCCGACGGACGCGCCACGCGAAGCGCACGTGACCCGTCAGAAGCATTCCAATAAGCACCAAAATTGCCATCGCGGCAGCTCCGTGGATTTTCATCGCCCACGCTTTTGTGCTCATCTCAAAATCGCCGGGCGCCGGAGCCAAATAATTCCAGAACGCCCATGCCGCTCCGGTGATAAAAAGCAGCGCGAGCACGGCGTAGAGAAACCATCTCTGGAAACGCTTCAATCGAATCGGGTCCGGTCGGCGATATCGCATGACAAATTGAATTTCGAGGACGGCAGAGCATCGCGTTCCAATATCAACGCATCTGCCCGATATTGATCGAGCAACCCGGCGGCTTGTTTGCGCAGAGCAAACACGATCTTAGTCAGCGCATCGGCTACCACGCACTCGTCAGCGGCGACGGTAACGCTGATCAATTCCCGCGCGAATCGACCGGTGCATCCGTCGAGCAACGGGCTTACATACTGTCCACGATGTTTTCGGCGAGCGAAATAGACGCCGGAGGTTGCCATCGCTCGTTGGGACAGACGTACGGCCGCTGCTGCGACCGTTGGCTCGGCGGGATGCCGCACATGAATAATTCGCGATATCGGTCCGAAGACGCGAAGATCACCTCCAGCGTTAACAATGCCTGCTTTGACGCCGCTGGCTTTCAAGGCAGCTACCGCGCGATCCACTGCGAAACCTTTGGCGATCCCGCCAAGATCGATAATTAATTTTCGGCGAAAGAAGACACGGCAATTTTTGCGGAGAAAAATGTCACGCCATGTTGCGGCGTTATCAGGTTGATGTTGGCATCCGGGAAAATAACCCCAGCTCGCGAGAAACCGTGCGGTCGCGATATCAAACACTCCGTGGCTTTCCCGAGCAAACCGTTGTGCGGCTTCGAGCACCTTCCACGTCCATGGGTGCACGATTACGCTCTTTGGAAAAGCGTCGCGATTCATTCGCGAAACATCGCTGTCGGGGTCGTGAAAACTCATCAACCGATGCACTTTTTCAACAGCGGCGAATGCCGCAATGATCCCGCGTTCCAGGGTGGCGGCGTTGGTCGCGGCGCCCGCGACTTCCACAAAGGTGCCGAGTAGCGGCCGGCAACGGCGAATCTCGACGGTAGAGCGCGATTTCATACTAAAGAGCAAAGCGGGTCGGACCAACGCACTCCGAAGCGGGCTCTGCGCGCGAAATTCTTCGGCATCTATTTGTGTTCATTCGTGGTTAGCGTTTGAGCGCAACTTCATAGAACGCGACAAGGCGTTTCACTCCATCGGTGATGTGGCGGCAGCTGAGAGTCGCCCCACTGATGTTTTTAATATCCCTGTCCAGTTTCAATTGCGACTGACTGGTCTTACCCACGAATTGGGCGCGCCAGTTTTCATTGCGGATTTCACCCCCATAGGTTTCGCGGTAATCCATCACCTCGATTTGTTTGACTGATCCGTTGGCATTCAGGCCGACTGCATAGGTGATGAACTCGTGTTTGCCGACGACCTCATCGACGATGAACCAACCGCCACCGCTCACCTGCCAGACTTGCTGATCGTCGTGCAACACGCGCACCCCGCTGGCCTGCTCAATGGCTTTGCGCTGAGCCGGAGTCAGCTTCACCGGCGCGGCGGTTAGTGATTTGTTAGGGAAAATCGCGCGCTGCGCTTGCTCAACCGTGAGATATTGAACTGCAAAAGTGGATGGAGCAACGAGTGCAGAAATAGGCAGAGCGATGAAAGCGAATTCGGATTTCATTCCAGATTACATTGTCATTTTGAGCGGAGCGAAGAATCGAGCTACTTCGAGAATTTGATCGCCAGATGGGTTACGAAGGGTTCAGTCGTTTGCCAGTAAAACCAGCGTCTGTACCTGGTTGAAGTAGCTGGATGTTTGAAAACCTGGCCTCATGCTTCGCATTTCGTTGCGCCGCTTCGTTCAACAGGACAGCGCCGTTTAAAAGTGAGCCCTAAAAATTGAATCCGACCCTCAGCCGCACGTAATACTTCTCGTGTTCATCGCCAAAGATGTAGCCATCGTGCGCGGCAAATTCCTTGTTTTCCTGAGAATATGCAGAACCGATTGGTAATTGGTGAAGAAACCCCAGTGTGGCCCACCAGCGTTCACCGCCATAGTGAACAGTCGGTCCAACAAAGTAGGCAGAATGCTCATGGATGGTGGCATTGCCGAATTCATGGTGGTTCCAGAATTCCAAACCCCCAGACCAATTGCGCATGAAGCGATAGGAAAGCCCGGTAAACCATTCGAACATTCCCTCGCGTTCCCACTCGTCTTCTTCTTCCTTTTCGTATTCGAGTTCGTAATTGACGTTTAACGCCCAAACCAGCCGATCTTCGAGCCAGTTCTTCTGCAGCAGAATTTTCCATTCCAGTTCCGTTTCCTGATCGCCAATGGCCGGCTCGAAATAAAGCGCGAGACCAACCGGATCTTTATAAGGACTCAGGAGCCGGTAAATAGCTTCGAAAGAAACTGATTCGAAATGATAACTGTCGAATGGTTTAGCTGGATCGTGGTCGGCGTGAACATCCTCGCCGCCGGTTTCATAAACACCACGCAGCCGTTTTTTCGGGTGCATCGGATCGGCCACTGGCACGTCATCATTCGCATTGACGTAATGATGATTGAGATAAAGCGCGATCTGAAAGTTATCTGTGACGCCATATTCGAGTTCTTCCCGAAAATCGAACACGTTGTAGGTGCCGTGCTCCTTTTCCCAGCGCGCGGTCATCCATTGCTCGAATTCCCATTTGCCCTTGGGGAGCAGATCGGTGGTGTACGTCCAGGCGAAAATTGCTTCGTCTGCGCGCGCGATTGAAACACAAAATGAAATCGCTGCGATTAATGCGAGCCGGATCTTCATCGCCACTATTTCTAGCAACAAGCGATGACCTCCGCTGCCGGAGCGTTGCCAATTTTTGATGCCGGATTGCAGCGCAATCCAGGGCGCGTCACAGCAATACGGCGCTAACTGCCAGGCTGCGGATGCTTCTCCGCGTACCTCGCCAGGATCCAGCAAAGATCGGAAAGGCGATTGAGATAACGCAAGATCTCGGGGTTGAAATCTTTTTCTCCGGCCATGAACGCGCTGATGTGCCGTTCAGCCCGGCGACATGTCGTGCGCGCGAAATCCAGTGCTGCCGCAACCGGCGTCGCACCGGGCACCACCCAATCTTTCGGATACAACGATTTATCTTTTTCAAGATCGAACACGACGGAAGTGATTCGATCGACCATCTCTGGTGTCGTTAGGTGGAAGCCATCTTTAACGTACCGTTCTCGATCGGACGGCGCCGTAGCCAGTTCCCCCATCACGACGATCAAATCTTTCTGTGCTGTGAGAATTTGTTCGGAAATAAAATCGTTGGCTGCAATCGATCTCGCCAGACCAAGTGCCGCGCTCAACTCATCAACACATCCATAGGCCTCGACGCGCGGATCGGCTTTTGATAGCCGTCGCCCGTACATCAGCGACGTTTCGCCTTTGTCCCCTGTTTTAGTGACGATGGACACGCGAAAATTGTAGGGCGTTTCTGTGAAACGCCAACCGTAAGATCGCGTCCGCCGGGACCGACGCCCTACAAATCATCGCACTAACCGATCGCAGGTTGCGGCTCGGCTTCTTCCATCACTGGAGCGCCGACCGGCTCACCTTTTTCCACCAGTTTAAGCTGGCGATGTTCAGGGAAACCGGTTCCGGCAGGAATCAGGTGACCCATGATCACGTTTTCCTTGAAACCACGCAGTCTGTCGATCTTGCCGAGTGTAGCCGCTTCAGTGAGAACACGGGTCGTATCCTGGAATGAAGCCGCAGAAATAAAGCTGTCGGTTTCCAGGGAAGCTTTGGTGATGCCGAGCAACACCGGAACAGCCTCCGCAGGCTTGCCGCCTTTCTCAACGACCTTCTTGTTCTCTTCCTCGAAGTCGAGTTTATCAACCTGATCGCCCCAGAGTAACGACGTATCGCCGGGATCGGTGATCTTCACCTTGCGCAACATTTGGCGCACGATGATCTCGATATGCTTATCGTTGATCTCCACCCCCTGGAGCCGATACACCTCCTGCACTTCGTTCACCAGGTGCTCCTGCAATTCCTGCGGACCGCACACTTCCAGAATTTCGTGCGGTACGATTGGGCCTTCGGTCAGTTGTTGACCTTTCTTCACGAAATCGCCTTTGAATACGATGATGTGCTTGGTAAGCGGAATCAGATGCTCTTCTTCAGCATTGGTATCCGGGTCTTTCAGAATCAAACTGCGTTTGCCGCGCACGGTTCCACCCAGCTCAACGATGCCGTCGATTTTGGCAATCTCAGCCGCATCTTTTGGCCGGCGAGCTTCGAACAGTTCCGCAACACGCGGCAGACCGCCAGTGATATCCTTGGTCTTGGCGACCTTACGCGGAGTTTTAGCAAGCAACGCGCCTGCACGGACCTTCTGGCCTTCCTCCACGATGACGTGAGCGCCAGCGGGAATCGAATAGCTGGCGAGCACTTCCTTCTTGTCGTCCACGATCACCACCTGGGGATGCAGATCTTCCTTGTGCTCGATAACCATGGTGCCCATGAGACCGGTTGCTTCATCGACTTCGCGTTTGATCGTCACTCCCGCGATCATGTCGCGGAATTCGATCTTACCCCCTTTGTCGGTAAGGATCGGCACGTTGTAAGGATCCCATTGCACGAAGGTTTCACCCTTCTTCACCGTGGCGCCGTCTTCTTTGGAAATCACAGAGCCGATCACGATGTTGTAACGTTCCAGTTCGCGTCCCTCATCGTTGTTCACGCTGATCGAGCCGTTTTTATTCAGCACGATCCAGCTTCCGTCGAGTGCCTGCACGGTGCGCAAATCATTGAACTGAACCGTGCCGTCATTCTTGGCCTTAATGATAGGCTGCTTAAAGGTCTGGCTCGCCGTTCCTCCGATGTGGAAGGTGCGCATCGTCAATTGCGTCCCCGGCTCACCGATGGACTGCGCTGCGATGATACCGACGGCTTCACCGAGCTTCACGAAGGCGCCGGTGGCGAGATTGCGACCGTAGCACATTGCACACACGCCTCGTCCGCACTCGCACGTAAGCACCGACCGGATCTTCAATTGTTCGACGCCGATGCGTTGTAAATCGGCCGCGATCTTCTCGTCGATGTATTGGTTTGCCTTGACGATCTTTTTCTTTTTGTCGACCGGATCCGCGATTGTTTCGCAGCTCACCCGACCAATGATGCGCTGGCCGAGATCGACGACTTCTTCGTCACCTTCGTAAATCGAGCGCACCACGATTCCGTTTACCGTACCGCAGTCGTCGTTAACGATAATGACGTCTTGCGCGGCATCCACGAGCTTGCGCGTGAGATAACCGGAGTCGGCGGTTTTGAGCGCGGTATCGGCGAGACCTTTGCGGGCGCCGTGAGTAGAAATGAAATACTCGAGCACGGTCAATCCTTCGCGGAAATTCGACGTAATTGGACGCTCGATAATTTCGCCGCTTGGCTTGGCCATCAAACCTCGCATGCCTGCGAGCTGTCGCACTTGCTGGCGATTGCCACGGGCGCCGGAATCGACCATCAGGTGAATCGGGTTGAACTCTTTGCGATCTTGATTTTCCTCGATCTCACGGAACATCACGTTGGAGATTTGATCGCCTGCGTGCGTCCAGATATCGATGATTTTGTTGTAGCGCTCTCCGTCGGTGATAATTCCGCGGCGATACTGCTGGTCGACTTGTTTGACCTGCTTGTATGCATTCTCCAACTCGGATTCTTTCCGCTTGGGAATGATCATGTCCTCGATGCCGATGGAGATGCCAGCCCGGGTTGCTTCCTTAAACCCAAGTTCTTTGAGTTTGTCGAGAGTCTCAACCGTAACTGCGGGTCCAGCGATCTGATAACAACGCCAGATGATATCGCTGAGTTGTTTTTTGCCGGCTGCCTTATTGAAGAAACCGAGTTCTTTCGGCCAAATTTGATTGAAAATCACACGGCCGGCAGTGGTTTCAAGCACTGTGACGTCGGGATTTCCGAGGCTGGTTTGCCGCCCTCGATCCGGATTCTTAAACAAAATACGATCATGCGTTTTGATCGTGCCTTCGGTCATCGCAAATTCAACCTCCGACGCATCGCCAAACAGCGGCAAATGATGTCCGTCCTTCTTACCCAGACGGGGATTTTGAGTGATGTAATAACAACCCAAAGTAATGTCCTGACTCGGCGTTGTGATTGGCTTACCGCTCGATGGAGAGAAAATGTTGTTGGGGGCGAGCATGAGCATGCGCGCTTCCAACTGCGCTTCCACTGACAGCGGCACGTGCACTGCCATTTGGTCGCCATCGAAGTCCGCGTTGTACGCAGTGCAAACGAGCGGATGAATCCGAATCGCTTCACCTTCGATCAATTGTGGTTCGAACGCCTGGATCGAGAGGCGATGCAAAGTCGGGGCACGATTCAATAGCACCGGATGTCCTCTGGTGACTTCATCGAGAATGTCCCAGACTTCGGCAGTCTGGCGCTCGATCATTTTCTTCGCGCTGCGCACCGTATGCACGTACCCGAGGTCTTTCAGCCGGCGAATGATAAATGGCTCGAAAAGAACTAACGCCATTTTCTTTGGCAGACCGCACTGATTCAGCTTCAGCTCCGGACCGATGACGATCACCGAACGGCCCGAGTAATCAACGCGTTTGCCTAACAAGTTCTGCCGGAACCTGCCGCCTTTGCCCTTGAGCATGTCGCTCAAAGATTTGAGCGGACGATTGCCCGCACCGGTCACAGCACGACCGTGCCTGCCGTTATCGAACAAAGCGTCGACTGCTTCCTGCAACATGCGTTTCTCGTTGCGGATGATCACATCCGGTGTTTTCAGCATGAGCAGGTTCTTGAGCCGGTTGTTGCGATTGATTACGCGGCGATAAAGATCGTTCAGGTCGGACGTAGCAAAACGGCCACCTTCCAAGGGAACCAACGGACGCAAATCCGGAGGAATCACCGGTAGCACCTCGAGGATCATCCACTCGGGACGTGCCCGCGAACTCTGGAAGCCTTGAACAAGCTTGAGACGTTTCGCCAGTTTCTTGCGAATCTGCTTGCTCTTTGTCGCCCCCATCGCTTTCTCCAGCTCTTTGTTGAGCTTGTTGAGGTCGATCTCCGAGAGAAGCTTCTTGATCGCTTCCGCACCCATTCCAGCAACAAAATCTTCGCCGTATTGTTCCTGCGCTTCGCGGTATTCGACCTCGTTCAGGAGTTGTGTTTTCTGCAGAGGCGTCTTGCCGGGATCGATGACAATGTAGTCTTCGTAGTAAATCACGCGCTCAAGCTGACGCGCGCTCATGTCCAGCATGAGGCCAATGCGCGAAGGCATGCATTTGTAAAACCAGATGTGGGAAACCGGCACCGCCAGCTCTATGTGCCCCATCCGTTCACGACGTACACGCGCGAGTGTCACTTCCACACCGCAACGGTCGCAGATCACGCCTTTATGCTTGATGCGCTTGTATTTTCCGCACGAACACTCCCAGTCGCGGGTCGGCCCAAAAATTCGTTCGCAGAAGAGTCCGCCCTTCTCCGGTTTAAATGTGCGGTAATTAATCGTCTCCGGGTTTTTAACTTCACCTTTGCTCCAGGACCGCATGGTATCGCTCGAAGCGATGCCAATTGCGACTTGATCAAAACCTACTGGGCGTTCTTCGCCCACTAACTCACGCCAGGAATGTTCGTTCATGTTGTCTCCGATTAAGTGTGTGAAACTAAAATTAAGCGACGCTCTCCATAAAGGTGGGCGCCTGACTGCCGACCTTCACGTCCAGGCCAAGGCTTTGCATTTCCTTGATCAACACGTTGAAGGATTCGGGCGTTCCCGCTTCGAGCGAATTATCGCCTTTAACGATCGACTCATAGATCCGGGTCCGGCCCTGCACGTCGTCGGATTTAACTGTTAACAATTCCTGCAACGTGTAAGCAGCGCCGTAAGCTTCCAGCGCCCAGACTTCCATTTCGCCAAAGCGTTGGCCGCCATATTGCGCCTTTCCGCCAAGCGGCTGTTGAGTGACGAGCGAATACGGTCCGACCGCCCGCGCGTGAATCTTGTCCGCCACGAGATGGCCAAGCTTCATCATGTAAATGTGGCCAACGACGACTTCCTGATCGAATGGATCGCCAGTGCGACCATCGAACAGACGCGCCTTTCCGTTTTCCTGCACCCAGGTAAAGCCGTCTTTCTTTCTGGCCTGATTCAGATAATCGCGAATTTGTTTTTCTTTGATTCCATCGAACACCGGAGTGGCCACCTTGAATCCCAGTGCTTTGGCAGCAACGCCGAGGTGGGTTTCCAAAACCTGACCGACGTTCATACGACTGGGAACGCCCAGCGGATTAAGCACGATGTCGACCGGGGTTCCATCTGCGAGGAACGGCATGTCTTCCTCGGGCACGATGCGCGCCACAACGCCTTTATTGCCGTGACGGCCTGCCATTTTATCGCCGACGCTGAGCTTGCGCTTGCTGGCGATGTAAACTTTAACCTGCTTGATGATTCCAGGTTCGATCTCCTCGCCGCTTTCGACGCGGTCCGTGGCGCGATCCTTTTCGAGCTCGAGCTCGGCAAATTTGTGTTCGTATCCGCCGATGATTTCCCGGATCCGATTCCGAATCGGGCTCGGATCGATCTCGATGTGATCGTGAGCGGTGGCCAGCTTGCGCAAAAGTGTTTTCGTGATCTTGCGATTGGCCGGGATAATGATTTCGCCGCTCTTGGCATTTACGACATCGAGAGGAATTTTTTCGCCCAGCAGGACGTTGGAAAGTGAATCGGTGAGCTGCTCGATCAGTCCGTCTCTCTTGCGCTTGTGATCTTCTCCAATGCTTTTGAGCTGTCGTTTCGTTTCGGCCGGAGTGAGTTTCTCACGCGAAACTTCGCGGCGTGAGGAGACCTTCACGTCCATCACGATTCCGTAGGTACCGGATGGAACGGTGAGCGACGTGTCTTTTACGTCCGCGGCTTTTTCGCCAAAGATGGCGCGAAGCAGCCGCTCTTCGGGCGCAAGTTCCGTCTCGCTTTTTGGGGTAATCTTTCCAACTAAAATATCGCCGGGCTTCACTTCCGCGCCCACTCGCACGACACCGTCGGGACCCAGATTGCGCAATGCTTCTTCGCTTACGTTCGGGATGTCGCGAGTGATTTCCTCGGGGCCCAACTTCGTATCGCGTGCACCGATCTCGAATTCATCTATGTGAATGGAAGTGTAAACATCTTCCTTCACGACCTTCTCCGAGATCATGATCGCGTCCTCGAAGTTGTAACCATTCCAGGGCATGAACGCGACGAGCACGTTGCGACCCAAGGCCAGTTCGCCACGATCCGTGTTCGGACCGTCGGCAATGACCTGGCCGCGCTTCACATGCTGGCCCTTGCGGACAATCGGCTTCTGATTCACGCAGGTGCCGGCGTTCGACCGCATGAATTTGCGGAGCTCATAGACGTAGATCCCCGCGTCAGGATCGGTCTTCAATTTCTTTTTAGACTCAGGCGCATGGCCGTCCTTGGTGACCACAATTTGCTCGGCTGTGACCGAAGCGACCTTGCCGCTGTCGACCGCCAGAACAACTGCGTGCGAATCGCGCGCAACTTTCTCCTCAAGACCGGTGCCGACCAGCGGCATCTCAGAAACGATCAGCGGCACACCTTGCCGTTGCATGTTGGAACCCATCAATGCGCGGTTCGCATCGTCATGTTCCAAGAACGGAATGAGACCGGCTGCTACCGAAACGAGCTGCTTCGGCGAAACGTCCATGTAATTCACCTTCGACGGATCGACTTCCAGAAAATCGCCGCGATAACGCACCGAAACTTTTTCACCGGTGAAATGGCCGCGTCCATCGATGGGCGCATTTGCCTGCGCCACAAGGTAGTTCTCTTCACGGTCTGCAGTCAGATACTCGATTTCATCAGTCACCCTCCCGTTCGATACCTTGCGATACGGTGTCTCGATGAACCCAAATTCGTTGATCCGGGCGAACGTGCTCATCGAGCTGATCAACCCGATATTTGGACCTTCGGGTGTCTCGATGGGGCAAATCCGGCCGTAGTGCGACGGATGAACGTCGCGTACTTCGAATCCGGCGCGTTCACGGCTCAAACCTCCAGGGCCGAGAGCAGACAAGCGACGCTTGTGAGTCAATTCCGCCAGGGGATTCGTTTGATCCATGAATTGCGACAGCTGCGATCGGC
Organism: Chthoniobacterales bacterium; assembly: GCA_025935755.1. Taxonomy (GTDB): domain Bacteria; phylum Verrucomicrobiota; class Verrucomicrobiia; order Chthoniobacterales; family UBA10450; genus Udaeobacter. Next base: position 18,681 of record JAICUQ010000040.1, read on the forward strand.
CGAAGAAATCTCTGATGACCGCGCTAAGCGCTTTGGGATTAATCAGCTTTTGCGGCGTCATCCCATCCACGTTGATGTCGAACAGGGTCATGCGCTCTTTTACGAGGCGTTCTGTGCGAGCAAGACCGACCCGACATTGATTGGCTAACAGTTCGCCCACCGTGCGGACGCGCCGGCTGCCAAGGTGATCGATGTCATCAAGCGTGCCTTCGCCCCGGCGCAGATTGATCAAATATTTGATCGCGGCGATAAAATCTTTGTCAGTCAGGATACGCTCGGAAGCGTCAATGTTGATCCCAAGCTTCTGATTAATTTTGTAGCGGCCAACCCTGCCAAGGTCGTATTTCTTCGGATCAAAAAAGAGTCGCTTCAGTAAAGCCCGCGCATTGGCCACCGTGGGCGGATCACCCGGACGAAGACGCCGGTAAATGTCTTTGAGAGCTTCTTCCTGATCATGCGCGGGATCTTTCCGAAGCGCCTTCACGATTGTGTCGTCTCCCGAGATGTCGATCACTTTCGCCTCATGGATATTCAGCGCCATGATCTGGCGAACTGTCGCAAGAGTCAGAGGCTCAAAGGCCCGCGCGACCGTCACTTCACCATCGCGAATGTCTGCGGTGAGCACTTTGCTGGCGAGCTGTTCTTCGTCGAGTTTGTCGCTCAGCTTTAAGGTTTCGATGTTGTAAAAAAGTTTGATGACTTCCTCATCAGAACCATACCCGAGTGCCCGAAGGAAAGTGGTTGCGAGGAATTTCCGGCGGCGTTTGCGTCGGTCGAGATAAATGTAAAGCAGGTCCGCCGTATCGAACTGGACTTCGATCCACGAGCCGCGGTCTGGAATGATGCGGAAGCTATAGAGCACCTTCCCATTCACATGGACCGTTGACTCAAACGCGATGCCCGGGGAACGATGCAACTGGCTCACCACCACACGCTCAGCACCATTGATCACAAAGGTGCCCTGCGGTGTCATGAGCGGGATTTCGCCCATGTAAACTTTCTCTTCCTTCGTGCCTTTCTCCTCCCGCAACTGGAAAGTCACGTGCAGGGGCGCGCTGTAGGTTTGCCCTTCTCGCTGCGCCTCCAGCGGGCTCAATTTTGGTTCGCCAATATCGTAATGGCTGAAATCAAGAACCGCTTTCTCATCATAGCTTTCGATAGGAAAAACTTCCTTGAAGACGGCTTGAAGCCCCTGATTCTTTCGCTTCGAATAGGGGACGTCTTTTTGAAGAAAATCGACGTATGAATTTGCCTGAACCTCAATGAGATTAGGCGGTTCGATAGCTTCTTTAATACTTCCGAAGTAGATACGTTCCGACATAGTGCCTAAGCTTACGAGCTAAAACCTCACACCGGCTTCGCCGAACGGGACCGATGCGGGCAAAGATTTACCGATTTCTGGACGGGCGAAGGGCGTAAAAATGCCACCAAAACGGTGACCTGTCAAATCGACGACCTCCGTCTCGTAGCCGGTAATGGGGTTTGCCTTGTTAGCGCCGGTTTAAAAATACGTCTGGCTGGCTGTAGTGGGTTGTTATCCTATCATGGATCAGGCGCTGCGCAACAAATTTCATGCTGCCGCAGCGCCCAAATTCGATTTGTTTAGTTATTTGATGTCGACCTTTGCGCCGGCGGCCTCAACCTTTTTCTTGATCTCGTCCGCTTCCTGCTTGGTCACACCTTCTTTGATCGTTTTCGGCGCGCCTTCTACGAGCGCTTTAGCCTCCGCAAGACCGAGTCCCGGAACCGCGCTGCGCACCTCTTTAATTACGGCAATTTTATTGGCGCCCATGTCTGTCAGGATCACGTCAAAGGTGGTTTTTTCCTCCGCTGCTGGCGCTCCTCCCGCAGGTGCCCCGGCGGCGGGTCCAGCCGCAACGGCCACTGGCGCGGCGGCGCTGACGCCCCATTTCTCCTCAAGCTGTTTAACCAATCCAGCAATCTCGAGAACCGAAAGGTTACTGAGTTGCTCCACTATTTTATCTGTATCTGCCATTTTAGTTTTTCCTCCGGTTGCCGCCTCCGAAAGCCTTCGAAGAATTAAAGCCGATAGCCATCGACTCGGACAATTTCGTTTTGGTTTTGCTTGTAGGGCAACCGCTCAGGTCGCCGCGGCAGGCGATGCGCCTGCCCTACAAATGTTTATGCTGCGGGCGCGCCCTCCTTTTCAGCTTTCGCGTTCAACAGTCGTGCTAACGCCGACGCGGGTTCGTTGAACAAACGAACCAGGCGGGTCGCCGGAGACAACAGAAGCCCGAGCAATTGCGCCTGCAAAACTTCGCGCGCCGGCAATTCAGCTAAAGTTTCCAATTCCGTCGTCGACAGCACTGCGCGATCGACAAACCCAATCTTTAGTGCAGCCAGCTTAAATTCGGTGGCGAACGATTTGAAAATCTTGGCGACCGGGGCCACGTCGGCTTCCCCTGTAACAACCGCGGTTTGCCCCGCGAACGGTTCAACAACTTCCGGAAAACCCGAGTCCGCCATTGCCAGTTTGAGGAAACTGTTCTTCACCACGTGCACCTCGGCACCGGTTGGCGCCAGTCGAGTGCGCAGCTCGCTAAAATTGGACACTTTCATTCCGCGATAATCGGTCACGAGCACGAAAGGAGAGCGCTTTAACGCCTCGGACAACTCTGAAACAACGCTGGCTTTTTCTGGTCGCATATTTTCGAGCTAATTTATTCGGTCTTAGACTCCGCTCAGGTACGGGCTTGGGTCGACGCGGACGCCGGGCGACATGGTCGCACTGATCGTCACACCTTCAAGATAGCGGCCCTTAGCCGTCGCCGGACGAGCTCGCACTACGGCTTCAATCACTGCCGTTGCATTCTCTACCAGGGCATTTTCTTGAAACGAAAATTTTCCAACCGGAACGGCAACGTTGCCATTCTTGTCCAGCTTGAATTCGACACGGCCGGCTTTCACCTCTTGCACCGCTTTGGCAGTGTCTTCGGTCACCGTTCCCGTGCGCGGATTTGGCATCAGCCCGCGCGGACCGAGCACTTTCCCCAGTTTCCGCACTTCGGCCATTGCGGCAGGCGTAGCGATCGCCACGTCAAAATCCTGAAAGCCTTCCTGGCATTTCTGGACCAGGTCTTTCATGCCCACGAATTCCGCACCGGCCTCTTTGGCGGCTTTTGCCGCTTCGCCTTCCGCGAAAACGAGCACTCGCACCTTTTTCCCGCTACCATGCGGCAGGGGACAAGTTCCACGCACCATCTGATCGGATTGCTTCGGGTCAACACCAAGCCGAAATGAGAGTGTCACTGTCTGATCAAATTTGGTGGGCGAGAATTTCTTCAGTGTCGCGACTGAATCGGGAAGACTGTAATCTTTGGCGCGATTTACTTGCTCCGCCGCGGCGCGATAACGTTTGCTTCGATTTGTTTGCATGGTTCGGTGCAGTTCAAACGCCTGTTGCTGATTCACAACGAGGCTCCTGCTAATTATTTCCGCTCAATCGGGCGAGCGGGACACGGAATCTAGCGGGGTTCCCTGGTTTGTCAAAGTCTCATCCGAGCAAACTCAAAGTGCATTAATGAGCTAAAGGGGAGACGTTTGGTGAAGCACTCATTTCGGCCTTTTCCGTTCCAGACGGACCCTGCCGGATGATTCTGCCTTCCTTCATAACGAACAACACGCGCTCCGTTGCCGTGATGTCCGCAATCGGATCGCCAGGCACTGCAATCACATCGGCTAATTTTCCTTTTTCCAACGTGCCCACCTTTTGAGCAATCCCCAAAAGCTCGGCATCAGTAACAGTTGCTGACTTTAACGCATCGATTGGGTTCATGCCGAGGTCCACCATCAACTTGAATTCCTTTGCATTTTGCCCATGCGGAAACACTGCAGCGTCTGTTCCAAATGAAATTTTGACACCCATCCTTACCGCGTTACGAAACATCTCGGATCGAGCCGCTGTGGCCGCCTTTGCTTTCGCCTGCAAGGCTGGCGGATAATTGTCGATCTTACCCATGATCCATTCGCTGGCCATGAGTGTGGGGGTAAGAAATGTTCCTTTCTTCTTCATCATCGTTAGTGTGTCCGGCTTCATAAAAGAGCCGTGCTCAATAGAATCGACGCCAGCTTCGATCGCCTCGCGGGCAACGAAGTCGCCGTGACAATGGACGGCGACTTTTTTTCGCAACCGATGGGATTCATCAACAAGCGCCGCAATTTCAGCCGCGGTGAATTGTGGAACGTCCACTTCATCGGTCAGAGATAGCACGCCGCCGGAGACTGCCGCCTTGATTACGTCCGCGCCGTTCTTGACCTCGAAGCGGACCGCCTTTCGAATTTCATCAGGACCATCTGCAATGCCATCGGTGTAGTCCGGCTCCCGACCGAAGAGAAAATCGCGAAATCCGTTGGTCGAATCGAAGTGCCCGCCGGTGGCGCCGATTCCCTTGGTCGCGACCAGCATTCGTGGACCGATGATCACGTGTTTGTTAATCGAATTTCGAAGCGCCACGTCGACGAATTCATGGCTCCCCACAAACCGGCTGCCGAGATCGCGCACCGTTGTGAATCCGGCTTCAACAGTTACGCGTGCATATTCGGTCGCTCGAATTGCCTGCTCGGACA
>JAICUQ010000221.1 GCA_025935755.1 Chthoniobacterales bacterium
ACGTCATTCAGTTTGAGCCGCCCTCCGATGGCCAGGGTTGTATTGGCTGCGAGTTCATGCGTATTCTCCTGCTCATGGATGGCACGGTTCCCAAGCCAATTGTGAAACCGCTGTCGCCATGAAAGACCTAACAAATCGCTGACCGACCAAAATGATTAAACCAGAATCGCCCTCTCAATTCACCCCCCCAATGACTCAATCCAATCCACACCCCTCACATAAGCTAACTCCGAAAGTGTTGACTCATTCGCTCCGGCTCTTTCGACCTGCCGGTTTGCCCATCCATGCCGCTCGCGTCCCCCCGCAGCTCCATTCGCGAGCAGGCTGGAGGACCGCCGTGCGCTCCACTTTTGAGATGACTTCCACAGTTTGGTTCGCTCGCCCTCGCTCAGCCATCGGCCTTCCCGCCTATGTCGTGGCTTGACAGTCCACTCCACTCACTCCGAGCGACGCCCGATCTCATCCGCCGTCGCTCATCTGCTTCTCGTTAGGTCTCGCGTGCATCGCTCATTCCCCGCTCAAAGAAGCTTGACAGAAAGTCCAAGGCCACCTTACCACGAAGGATACCTATGAAACCAACCGATTTCAGCAAACTCAAAATGGCAGCTATATCGAGCCCCGACGACGCATCGATTAACTGGTTCGCTGCGTTCGCATGCTATGCCGGAAACGGGGCCGACGAAACGGTCGTTGTTCCGTTCTTGATTGCCCCGGGGGGGCATTTGGGCTGGCACACCGACAGCCTTGAGGAGACGCAGTACGTCATCGCCGGTAGCGGCGAACTCCAGCGCGATGATGGTTCCTCACCTGTGGGCCCGGGCAGCATCTTTGTACTGCCGAAGGACGTGCGGCACGACCTGCGCAATACCGGAACGGTGCCGCTGTTGGCCGTCGCCTTTTTCTCGGGAGGAGCGCTGACGCAGACGTTCGACAACGTCATGCTTCCGCCCAACGGCCATTTGCTCACCAGCCCGAATGTCACCGGCTAGGGGAGAACCTGACAGAATTCCCTGGACGAAGCGCGGCATCAGTTGAAGGAGCGTGTCCCGTTTCTCGTGCTTTCAGACGGCGCATTTGATGTGTCCCACTGGGGTCGGAGTCAGCGACACGCGGCCCCAATGAGACCTAACCAGGCGCTGGAGCGAACCGCCGCCCGGCGCGAAGTTCACATTTCAGATGACTAAAACATTTTCAGTCGAAGCCACGCTTGTTCTCGGCGGCGGTAGCTCCTTATCTCGTTAGACCTTGAAGGCCATTCGTGAGAGCAATGATACATATCTCCGAGCTTGGGAACGCTTTCGCTTCTGGTGCATGCTGAGTTCTTCAGTGGTCTGATACTCCTTTTGGCGCGTGTGCGCTGTCAGAGAAAATATCGAAAGCGCCGGAGCACCGGCGCACTCCAAAACGCCGTGCGCGGGTCGAGGACGCGATTCGTAGCCACGCTTTTTACTGTTTCGACGAGGCTGTCGACGTTTGCGTGCTTACGGTTGAGTTCGACTTGCCCGTTTTGCCTATCGATGTCGCTTGCGTACCGCCGCTTGATTCGCGAGCAGGCTGGCCCGTTGCAAAATAACACTTTAGGCGTTTGCGGTGACACACTGCTTTGGGTTATCTGTCTTGTAAGCCGATTATCATGACCAAATATCGCATCTTCTTCAGCGCCATTGTCTCGTTCCTGATCTTCACTGTCCCTGCCTCGGCCGCGGAGCAAACGGCTCCGGCTAACGACGAGATCCAGGTAACGGACGCGATCCGCTCGTTATTTGCGGCCGCAACCACCGATAATCTCGACAAGCTTCACGCGGTAACTACTTCCGACTTCTACGCCTTCGACGGCGGAGGGCGTTTCACCCGTGATGGTTTGATGGACCTGATCAAAGCGGCGCATGCCGAGGGCAAAGTTTATGTGTGGACAGTAAACAAACCTGAAGTTCACATCTCAGGAGACATCGCCTGGATTACCTATCTCAATCAGGGCTCGGTAACGGACGTATCCGGCACAAAAGACATGACCTGGTTGGAATCAGCTGTTCTTCAGAAGGAGAAGGGTGTCTGGCATATCCGGTTTTTTCATAGCACGCGTCTTCCCGACAAAAAATGACCGGAGCTGACGCCATGAATCAGCTTCCCATCTTTTAATGAACAAAGCAGGTCGTTAGGCCGGCTGAAACGATGATCGATGGTCGGAGGACTGGCCGGGTGCATTAAACGCGCATGATCCTAAACGGGTTGTTTGGCCTTGAAGTAGCGCATGCGTCTCGCTTGCGTTCACGGACCGCAACCCGGAGGGTCGCGCTACTCTTGGGCGCGGTGTACTCCGCGAGGCGGTCATTACCGTGGCGGTAGGCCAGGTAAAGCGACAGGAACCCTATGGGGAATTTGTCGGCTACATCAAAGCACGTGATCTAATGATCACATTTTCGTTGAGGGCTTGGCGTGAAGTAGCGCACGCGTCTCGCTTGCGTTCCCGGACCGCAACCCGGCGAGTGGCGCTACTCTGGGGCGCGATGTGGTGCGCGAGACCGATGGCTCATCATCCAGAAATGCGCTATGACTATTTCGATACCGTCAGAGACGGACAGATTTCGGAGTGGCAGGTGACCTACGCGCTAACAAGCCAGTGTGCGAGTTTTTATCCTAACCTGCCTAACCAGTTGATGCGGGCCAACGAACGGACGTTTTGAATATTTGATTTTGCCGCGGCGCGCAACGCGAGGCCAAAGCCATCTCATTAATTTTGTGAGTGCGCTTTTCGGAAAAATTCAATCACAAGATCATAAAAAAATCGTCTAGAGCGATCGACGGAGTGCACTTAACATTCCGTGCGATGGAGGATGACGAGAAAACGAAGCCGCGCCTGGAGATCGCGCATGTCTTATTCATCGATATCGTCGGGTATTCCAAGTTGTTGACAGACGAACAATCGGAATCGCTTCAGGAACTGAATCAGATTGTCCGCAGTACTGAAGCGGCGCGTGAAGCGGAAGCAGCGGGGCAGTTGATGATCTTGCCGACGGGAGACGGTATGGCTTTGGCCTTCACCGGTTCAGTGGAGGGACCTGCGGAGTGCGCTTTGGAAATCAGCCAGGCGCTGCATGCACAGCCGAGTTTACCCGTAAGGATGGGAATCCACAGCGGCCCGGTGCAATACGTCAAGGACGCGAATGGTCGCGAAAATATTTCCGGAGTAGGAATCAATATTGCGCGTCGAGTGATGGATTGCGGCGACGCAGGTCACATTTTGGTAAGCAAACGTTTCGCTGGCGATTTGGCGCAGCATCGCCGATGGCAACGTTACCTGCACGAGTTGGGAGATGTGGAGGTGAAACACGGAGTTGTGGTTTCGTTAGTGAATCTTTATGCGGAGACAATTGGCAATCCCGCGCCGCCGGCATGTGTAGCCGATGTGCGCCGCTCCGCGGCGCCCGGGGTCAGGAAACGTAAAGGATTCTCCCCGGTCGGACTCGCGGTGTTGATCATCGCGATATTGCTTCTCACGCTTTGCATTGTGTCAGTGATTTTTGCGCCGGCGATCATGCGCTCGATTGATAAAAATAGAGCGGCTTCAGCACCTGCGCCGACTACTACGGCGTCACCATCGTTAGGCGATACGATTCAAAACATCGTCAAAGAAAGAATCACCGAGGAGTTGCAGAAGACACTTCCCGGGAAGACTCACTCACCTAAAGGAGGAGTTGCGCCGACCCCGACGAATTTACCGATGCTTTCACCGCCGCCTCCGCCACCTCCGCCCCCGCCGCAGCCGTAGCTACAACATCTCAACAGCGGTGATTCGCACGGGAGCAATCATTTTATCGTTTTGGGCGGGTATCAATCTGTTGCTCGGGCTCGGCATTCTGTTCCTGCTTTTTATTCTGCACAAGAACGCGCCGGCGTTGATGATCCTATATGGAGATATTCGCGCGAACGGCATGGATGCTCGCGCGCTCGCGACCATCAATGCATTCGCAGTGGTGTTCAATGCCTGCGTCGCAGGGCTCTGCAATCTTTCGCTGTGGTTATCTGGATTCCTTTGATACAAAAGAAAATGTGGTCGTTCTGGGCCGTGTCGGGTAGCCTCTTGTTCCTGCAGGCCGCTGGATTCGCCAGTGATTCCTTTTTTGAACACAAGGATTTGCTTTTAAACGTGCTCTCTTCGTTGGTGTTAGTCTCTGGAATTATTTTTGTCGGGATCGGGATGTTCAGGAAAG
>JAICUQ010000223.1 GCA_025935755.1 Chthoniobacterales bacterium
AGGCCTATTTTCGAATCAACGCGGAAAACTTCGGCCAGTTCGAGCGCACACTTATCATTGCCGATGAAGGATCGGAAGTGACTTACATGGAAGGTTGCACCGCGCCGAAATTTAATACGCCAACATTGCACAGCGCTGTCGTCGAACTCGTGGCGCTCAAGGGCGCGAAAATCCAGTACATCACGGTGCAGAATTGGGCTTCGAACGTTTTCAACCTCGTCACAAAGCGCGGGCTCGCTGAGGAAAACGCGGAAGTAAAATGGATTGATTGTAACATCGGCTCTCGCCTCACCATGAAGTATCCCGGTGTGATTATGAAAGGTCGCAAGGCGCGCGGCGAAGTTTTATCGATCGCGCTTGCCAACGATGGCCAGCATCAGGACACCGGCGCCAAGATGATTCATGCCGCCGACGAGACCACCAGCAACATCGTTTCCAAATCGATCTCGATAGGCAAAGGACGCGCCACTTACCGGGGGCTGGTGCACGTGCCGAAGCATCTAAAGAATTGCAAGAACAACACCGAGTGCGACGCGTTGCTCATCAACGCCACATCGCGCACTGACACTTATCCGGCGATTACCGTGCGCGGAACTGGTAACGCAGTACAGCACGAAGCCAGCGTCAGCCAGGTTAGCGCGGAGCAGATTTTTTACATGCAACAGCGCGGATTGAGCGAGGCGCAGGCGATGAGCTTAAGCGTGAACGGGTTCGTTAACGATCTCGTGCGGCAATTCCCCATGGAATACAGCGTCGAGCTCAAACGGCTGATCGAGCTGGAAATGGAAGGCTCGGTCGGATAACTGCCGCACGACCAATTTTCTGTAGCCCCGAAAGCCTTCGGGTTCTCATGGTCAGATTTTAATGATGTCTTCAGTCACCAACGAAGTCGCCAAACCCGGATCAATTCTATCCGGGCCGGCCGAGTTTAGCGATTTACCCGACTGGTTCCGCGAGCAGCAACACGCGGCCTGGGAACAATTCGAATCTTTGCCGCAACCCACACGAAAAAATCAGGCGTGGCGATTCTCGAATGTTGGCCTTCTCGATTTAACACAATTCAAGACCAGTCCAGCGCTTTCTGAAAATGATCGCGAAAATATCCTGAAATATTCCCGTGGCCTCGAGAAGTACGCAGGCAGGATGATCTTTGCGAATGACCAATTGGTCGAGCGCGACGTCGTTTCTGAAGATCTGAAAAAGCGGGGCGTGATTTTTCAACCGCTTGAGCGCGCCATGGCGGAGCACGCCGACCTGTTCCGGAAATATTTCATGTCGACTGAGGCAAAGCTCGGCTCGGCCAAGTTCGCGGCATTACATAAAGCGCTCGTTTCGACTGGAACATTCCTGTTTGTGCCGCGCGGACTGGAGATCGAATTGCCGATCGAAATCTTCCATTGGCTGCGCCACGACAACATGTCGGTGTTTCCACATCTGCTTCTGGTGGCCGATGAATTAGCGAAGGTCACAGTGATCGAGCATTTCCGGTCATGCAGCCAAACGGCACCTGGCTTCGCCTGTGGCGTGAACGATCTCATCGCCGGGCCAGGCGCGAAGGTGACTTACGTGTGCGCGCAGCAGTGGGCCAATAATGTGATCGCGTTACAAATGAACTCTACTGTCGTTGATCACGATGCTTCGGCTATGAGCCTGAATTTGCATGTGGGCGCAAAGTATTCGCGCTTCGAAAGCCTCAGCCGACTCATTGGCGAAGGTGGCCGCAGCGATTTGCTCGCTGTTGCCGTAGCAAAAGAGCAGCAGGAATTCGACGCGCGCACATTACAGGACCACGTCTCGCCGCGGACAGCGAGCGATTTGCTTTACAAAAACGCGCTCGACGATCGCGCTCGCACGATTTTCGGCGGGCTCATCCGCGTGGAACCGCATGCTCATTACACCGATGCGTACCAAAAAGTTCGGAACCTCCTTCTCAGCGACGACGCGGAAGCGAACTCGATGCCCGGGCTGGAGATTCTCGCAGACAACGTTCGTTGCACCCACGGTGCAACGTCTGGCCAGATCGACGAAGATGAACTTTTTTACCTTCGCACCCGCGGAATTCCCACAAAAGTCGCCCAACGCCTCTTAGTCACCGGCTTTCTGGATGAAGTCATCCAGCGACTCGATCATCCAGCGATCGCTGGTCATTTGCATCGTCTAATTGAAGAGAAATTCGCCGCACAGCGGCGGGGCGCACAATCCGCGTAGCCGCGGATCATTTCCACAAACGTTTGCTCTCGCCAAGCCGGTGAGGCGTTTGCGAAGCTCTAACGTTTATGAAAACAACGGTCCGATTATTTCTTGTGACACTTGCGATTCCCTGTGCTGCGGTCGCTGTACCGAAAGCGCCAGCAGTTGTACCGCCACCGGATGGAGGTTATCCCAACTTTACCACGGCAGAAGGGACTAACGCCCTTAAAAATCTTGCTACCGGTGCTGGCAACACAGCCGTTGGCTGGTATTCGCTCTTCACCGACACGAGTGGCGGCTTCAACACCGCTGTTGGCGCTGGCACGCTTTTGTTCAACAACGCGGACTCAAACACCGCAGTTGGCACTGCGGCGCTTTTACTCAATAGCGACGGCGCACTAAACACAGCCATTGGAACAACTGCGCTTACAAACAACACCATCGGTTACAGCAATACCGGCATCGGATCCGATGCGCTTTTCAGTAATACCGAGGGTAGATTGAACACGGCAATTGGGTCGGATGCCCTCGTTAGTAATAACACAGGTCAACTCAATACGGCTGTCGCAGCCAGTGCGCTAGCCCGCAACACCACGGGCGAGAACAATACGGCTGTTGGCTATGCCGCCCTGCTGGGTAATACCACTGGGGACACCAATACAGCTGTCGGTTCTTTTGCGCTAAATAGTAACGATACCGGCATCGGCAACAGCGCTCTGGGTGCTAATGCGCTTGCTATAAACACCGCCGGATCCTTCAACACCGGCATCGGCGAAGCAGCACTGTCCCAGAATGCTGGCACTCTTAACACTGCCGTGGGTTATCACGCTGGAATCAATAACACCGGCGGCAGCGTCAATATCTACATCGGAAATGAGGGTGGTGGGCCAAACGAGAGCAACGTCATGCGACTCGGTCGTGCGGGGGACGGACCCACGCTCTTCACCTATATCGCGGGAATTTTTGGCAGTAACGTATCTGGAGCGGCCGTTTACATCGACTCCGATGGCCAGCTCGGCACCGTCAACTCTTCACGTCGCTTCAAGCACGACATCAAGCCAATAGATAAAGCCAGCGAAGCGATTCTGTCGCTTAACCCGGTCACGTTTCAATACAACGGCGACACGAAAGCCAGTCTGCAATTTGGTTTGATCGCCGAAGAGGTCGCCGAGGTGAATCCAAACCTGGTAGTTGGCGATAGCAACGGAAATGTTTTAACCGTCCGGTATGATCAAGTGAATGTGATGTTGCTAAACGAGTTTTTGAAAGAGCATCGCAGGAACGAAGAGCAGGGGTCTATCATCGCCCGGCAGCAGGACGAAATTAACGATCTCAGGGCAGAACTAAAAGCACAGGCCGCGCAAATTCAGAAAGTGAGCTTCGAGGTTGGGATCGGCCAAGCGGCGTCGCACCTCGCAAACAGCGATTTACCTGAAAACAGAAGAAAAGAATCGATTGAAAGCCTTGGCCTCGCCCCGAAAGCTTTCGAGGGCTGCGTTGCAGCCTCGACTCTGCTCGGAATGACAGTTGCGGAGCTAGACGCTGTGATCAATCTGTTTTCCCTTCGGTGTTCAGTTCGAAATTGATTTTGACGTCGTAGTGATCGCCTTTGATTAGCCCTGTCGGCGGCGGGTCAACATGAGTGACTTGCCTGGCCACCACTCTCACGGATTCGTTGACGACGCCGTTTTGAGACGGCTTGATGATTTCAAATCTCGACACACGGCCATCTTTTTCGATCCGCACATTCACAAGCGTCGAGATTTTCGTTCCTGAAGGGATGTCTTTGGTCGGTTGGATCCAGGCGCTGTAAAAACGGTCGTGCAACATGTCGCCGTACCAACCGAATTCGGATGCATTTGGGCCGCCGCCGGCAGTGCCGTCTTTGCCTGTCGAGCCGCTTGCGTTATGAGGCGTGGCGTCGCTTTTCGCCAGAGTGATTTTGTCTTTCTTTTCCGACTTGGCGCTCGATTTCGCTGGGCGCGGCTTGGGCTTTGCTGGCAG
>JAICUQ010000117.1 GCA_025935755.1 Chthoniobacterales bacterium
ATCATCGGCGAAAAGGAAGTCGACATGTTCGTGAATGCTCTGGACGACGTGCTCACTGAATGCCGCAAATTTCCAGGACCAATGTGGGAGCTCGGAAACAATTTTGTCCGCGCTGCCATCGGTTCGCGACGGAAAACTGAAGCGCGACCAGTATCGGCATAGCCCCGTAATCCCGGCACAGTGTCATGCTGATCCTGCAGCCGCGGGAGAGGGAACTTCTCTCTACGAGCATGCGCGACTTTTGTCGTTGTCCATCTTCGGTTCAGGCGTACGTTTTGAGTTAAGCAAAAAAGAGAGGACTTATCATGAGCACTGCCGTTGTTGAAGAGAAGAAGACCGGAACAAAATTGAATCAGCTGGACCAGTTGAAGAACTTTACGAAAGTCGTTGCCGACACGGCCGATTTCGAATCGATCAAGCAATTCAAACCGCAGGATGCGACGACGAATCCGAGCCTGGTTTATGCCGCGACGCAAAAACCTGAGTACGCGCATTTACTTGAAGGCGTCGTGGCGGATCGAAAGAAATCCGGGCTCACTGGCGCGGCGCAGATCGAGGACATCTGCGATCATTTACTCGTGCAGTTCGGATCGGACACGTTGCAAGTCGTACCCGGCCGCGTTTCCACTGAAACCGACGCGCGACTTTCTTTCAATGTGGAGGGGTCGATAAAAAAAGCTCGAAGGTTGATTGCGCTATACGAGGAGCGCAAAATTCCGCGCGAACGCGTTTTGATCAAAATCGCATCGACCTGGGAAGGGTTGAACGCAGCCGGGCAGCTGCAAAAAGAGGGGATCCGCTGCAACATGACATTGATGTTTTCGATGCCGCAGGCCGTCAAGGCAGCGGAAGTGAAAGCGCAGCTCATTTCGCCATTCGTCGGGCGCATTTACGATTGGTACAAGAAAGAGATGAAACGCGATTACACCGGCGCGGAGGATCCGGGTGTGCAGTCCGTTACTGAAATTTATAATTACTATAAGAAGTTCGACATCCCGACTGAAGTGATGGGAGCCAGCTTCCGGAACACCAGCCAGATCCTGGAGTTGGCGGGGTGCGATTGCCTAACGATCAGTCCCGAACTGATGGAAGAACTTTCGAAATCCACCGACCCCGTCGAGCACAAGCTGACCCCGGAAAAAGCGAAAGCGGCGAAGGTCGACAGGCTGCAATTGGACGAGAAGAAGTTCCGCTGGTTGCTCAATGAGAATGCCATGGCGACGGAGAAAACTGCTGAAGGCATTCGCAAATTCGCGGTCGACGTGGTGAAGCTCGAAAAATTGGTGGCCAGCAAACTGTAAAAGCCTGCTTCTCACTTCCGTTTGATCTGCTCGCTGTAATCAGCATCACGTGGAGCGGAATGGGAAGAGCCGATGTTCAACGTCGTTTTAGTTGAGCCGGAAATTCCGCCGAATACTGGAAACGTCGGCCGCCTTTGTCTGGCGACGCGGTCAACCTTGCACCTCATAAAGCCGCTCGGTTTTTCAATCGACGATCGGCAATTGCGTCGAGCAGGGCTGGATTATTGGGATGAGGTGCAACTGCAGTTGTGGCATTCCTTCGATGCGCTGCAGGAGGCACAACCGGCGGACAGGCGCTATTTTTTCCTGACCACCAAAACGCAACGTCCTTACTACACCGTGAATTTTCGAGCCGATGATTTCCTTGTCTTTGGTCGCGAAACGAAAGGACTTCCGAACAAGTTGCTCGCGACCAACGTCGACAATTGCATCACCGTTCCGATGCATGGGACACGGAGTCTGAATCTCGCCACGGCAGTAGCAATTGTGCTTTTCGAAGCAGTGCGACAGCAGTCAGTAACGCCTTCCGCAAATATCTGACCTGAGGTGGGTTAGGGTGATGTTCCGGTCTGGAGGAGCGACTTGGTTCCTGAAAAACATCGCAACAGGAGGGACGCCCAGGGAGTTTAATTATTATGAAACGTATTGTGCTTTTAACCCCGCAGAGTCGCACAGCGAGCCAGCTGTGCGGCTCATGTGTTCGCCGCGGTTTTCATGCTGCCTCATCTGCAGCGGTCGACCCGTTTCCATTTTTGGCGGACATGCATCCACAAAACAAAGCTGTCACGTTGAATAATTGCAAACCTGAGAAGGTCTAACAACACAACGGAAACTGACTTATGAGAATACTACTTGTTTCACTCTGCAGCCTGGCGCTCGTCACCATGGTCTATGGGGCGCCTAAGAACGAAAAGAAATCCCAACCGAAGAAGCAGGCGCAAACCGCCCAACGCGCAACCCAACCTGCAAAACCGGCGGGGGGCAGCGCTTCCGGCAAAAGAACGTCGACCGCAACACGCCAATCCCAAGCCAATCGAAACGCGCGTTCACCTGCAGTGAACACGCAACAGGTTAAAAGGAACCAAAGTTCAACGGCAGTAAACCAGAGGCAAAAAGGTAAAAAGAACGAGTCAGTTGCAGCGAATCAGGGACAGCAAGGAAAGAAGGCTCAGGCGTCGAATGCTGCTGATCAAAGGCAGAAGAACAAGCAGAATCAAACACAAGTTCAGAGGCGATCACAAAACGCGAACGAAAGAGAAGCCGCCAGGACGGCAAACGCGGACAAAGTTAAGGGAGCCAAACCGAACCAGGCGAACAATGCGACTGGCCCAAATGCGCCGAAAGGTAAGGTGGCGAAGAATAACAAGCCGGTGAAGCCGCGGCATTTCAATCTTCCTAAACAGCCCAACACAGCAAAGGCGCCGCCGGTGAAGTTCCAGCAAGGAAGGCGAATCCAGGGAAGTCAAAACTGGAAAGGCCAGAATTATGCAGTGTTTCGGAATTATCAACCACACTGGCACGATCGGAACTGGTGGCACAACCATTACGGCAACAACATCGTATTCGCCTTCGGCGCTCCGTATTATTGGAACGCCGGATATTGGTTCCCCGCGTGGGGCTACAACTCCAACGCCTACTACGCATGGGATGGCCCCATCTACGGCTACAATCGCCTGCCGCCCGACCAGGTTATCGCCAACGTGCAGGCGGAGCTGCAGCAACAGGGTTATTACCGTGGGGAAGTGGATGGCTTGATTGGACCACTTACGCGCGGCGCGATCGCTGATTATCAACGTGACCACGGGCTTTATACGACGTCCACAATCGATCAGCCGACACTTCAGTCACTCGGTATTTCATAGCAAGGCCCTGATCTTCACCAAAAAGCCGCCGCGAATTTTTTCACCGGCGGCTTTTTATTTTGATTGTTCAGACGTCAGCTTTTGCCTCTTGCACCGGAACAAATTCGCGGGAGATACTTGCTCGTGCAGCAACCCCAACTGATTGCCCGCGATATTTGCAAATCCTTCCGGATGGGCTCGCGGCGAATTGAAGTGTTGCGTGGAATCTCAATGGACATCGCCCACAACGAAACGGTTTTTCTTTCCGGAGCTTCGGGTGCTGGTAAGACGACACTGCTCTACACGCTGGCCGGTCTGGAACATCCGGAATCAGGAACAGTGAAATTCGAAGGATGCGAGCTTTATGGCGGCAGGTCGTCTGCCCAGGCGCGTCTGCGGAACGAAAAAATGGGTTTCGTTTTCCAGGGTTATTTCTTGCTGCCGGAATTAACCGCTCTCGAAAACGTGCTGTTGCCGGCAATGATTGGAGGTTACAGAACGACCGGTGAAGCTGAGGCAAGTCTGGCAGCGGTCGGGCTCGGTGATCGCCTGCATCATTTGCCGGCGGAACTCTCGGGCGGAGAACAGCAACGCGTCGCCATTGCACGGGCGTTAACAAATAATCCTGACATAATCTTTGCTGATGAGCCGACCGGAAATCTCGATTCCAGGACCGGTGACGCCATCATGGATCTGTTGCTGAACCTGGCGCGCAATCGCAACAAAACCCTGCTGGTGGTTACCCACGACGCCCGGCTGGCGACGCGCGGCGATCGACAGTTGCACATCGTGGATGGTGTTCTGCAATGATTTATTTACGTCGCCGATTTGCGGTTTGAATTGCGCGTCTAAACATTTGAGGTTTTGTTGCTGACATGAAAACCACTGATGCGGCAGTGCTGGAAGAACCAAAAACTCGCGTGCGTGCGACCGAAGAGACAACTGAGCCTGCAATAGAAAGTCGGCCGCGTCCGAGAACGGGCATCAGGGAAGCAAAGATTTACATCGACGGAACATTCTATTCGGAAGCAAACGCGAAAGTGTCAGTGTTCGATCATGGTTTGCTCTACGGCGATGGAATTTTTGAGGGCATACGTTTCTATAACGGCCGCGTTTTTCGCCTGGAACAACACCTGGAACGGCTTTGGAAATCGGCCCGTTCGATTTGCCTGAACATTCCCATGACCCGGAAAGAAATGACCGAGGCATTGCTTGAAACCATCCGGCAAAATCATCTCCGCGATGGATACGTCCGTCTGGTTGTTACACGCGGAGTTGGCAACCTCGGTTTGAATCCGGAGCAGTGCAAAAACCCAAGCGTGATCATCATTGTGGCGACGATCGCGCTTTACCATGAAGACTTTTATCGGAAAGGGCTGAGCATTGTTACTGTCGCCACGCGCCGCAGTAATCCAGCGGCACTCAATCCCGCCGTTAAATCGTTGAATTATTTGAACAACGTGATGGCCAGAATCGAAGCCAACCTCGCCAGCGCCGATGAAGCATTAATGTTAAACGACACCGGAAACATCGCGGAATGTACAGCCGACAACGTGTTCGTGGTCACACACGGACGGATCGTCACGCCGCCAATCACCGCCG
Source organism: Chthoniobacterales bacterium (assembly GCA_025935755.1). Classification (GTDB taxonomy): domain Bacteria; phylum Verrucomicrobiota; class Verrucomicrobiia; order Chthoniobacterales; family UBA10450; genus Udaeobacter. Next base: position 4,745 of record JAICUQ010000117.1, read on the forward strand.
GAGCGTTGCAAGGAATCACTCGATCGGTGGTGTTCGACATTGGCAATGAGTTGGACATCAAAGTCACGGAGGCGGATCTGACGCGGCACGATGTTTTCGTTGCCGACGAATGTTTTCTCACCGGGACTGCTGCGGAAATTGTTCCCGTCGTTAAAGCCGATGGCCGCATGATTGGGGACGGAAAACCCGGCCCGATCACAACACGCATCATTGAGCGGTTTCGCGAAATGACACGAAACACTGGCACGCCGATTTCCGACTGAGGCGGGATGACCTCCAGGCGAGAGGACGTTAGGGCAATGTCTAATCGGTTGAATGTTTGCAGGAAATGACGGTCTAACTAGCAGACATGTTGTGCGACGTTTGCAAATGTAATGATGCCACAGTTTTCCTGACGCAAATTCTGGAGGGTAAGATGCACAAGGTAAACCTGTGCGAAGCTTGCTCGAAGGAAAAAGGTGTCCAGGATCCGACCAGTTTTGCTCTCGCTGATTTGCTGCTGGGCATCGGTGCAGCCGAAGAGATTGAAAAGGGCGCTCCGGCTAAAAAATGCCTGGTGTGTGGTTTTAGCCAGGCGGACTTCAAGAAAACAGGGCGCCTCGGTTGCAGTGAATGCTACGGGACTTTTGCCGAGGGTTTGGGGTCGCTTCTAAAAGCGATGCACAAAGGTACGGAACACGTCGGCAAACTGCCGGAACGCGCACAGCGCACCATGGCGCTGAACCAGCGGATGCGCGCCTTAACGGAAAATTTGCAAAAAGCCGTGGCTGACGAGAACTACGAGAGTGCTGCCTCGCTGCGCGATCAAATTAAACGGATCGAGGCTGATCTCTCCAATTCAGCATGAAGTTTTCAAACATGTTTTCTACTGCAGGCGAATGGCTGCGCGGTGAGGGGCCGCATCACCAGGTGGTCATTAGCAGCCGCGTTCGTCTGGCGCGGAATTTACGAAACCGTGCGTTTCCAGGATGGGCCAAGAAAGCGGAACGCCTGTCGATTCTCGAGCAAATCCGTTCACGCGTCGAAGAACTTCCCGAAATGCAGGACGCATTTTCCGAAGGCTTGCAAGAGCTGGCGGCATTGGACAAACAAGTGCTCGTAGAGCGCCACTTGATCAGCCGCGAACATGCCGCGAAAGGCGCCGGCAGCGCGGTTGTGGTGAACCGGCGGCAGACACTCAGTGTGATGATCAATGAAGAAGATCATCTCCGGATGCAGTCGATTCGTTCCGGTCTGCAGTTGAAACAGGCGTTCAAGCTGGTCGACAAGATCGACAGCGCGCTGGAAAGCAAACTCGATTTCGCTTTCGATCGCCGACTCGGATATTTGACGGCTTGCCCGACGAACGTCGGGACCGGCATGCGTGCTTCCGCGATGCTGCATTTGCCAGGCCTCGTTCTGAGCGAGCTGATTAATCAAGTGATCCAGGCGGTAAGCAAAATCGGCCTCGCAGTCCGCGGACTTTACGGCGAAGGCACTGAAGCAATGGGGAACCTTTTCCAAATTTCAAATCAGACCACGCTCGGCGAAAAGGAGGAGGACATCATTAATCGTCTTACCAAAGTCATCGAGACGATTATCGATAAGGAACACGACGCCCGCCAAACCTTGCTCCAGCGAAAACCGAGTACGCTTTGCGACCAGATCGGTCGCGCCTACGGAGTGTTAACTTATGCGCATGCCATGCCGTCCAAGGAAGCGCTTAACTTGTTATCGGTTATAAAGCTTGGAATCGATCTCGGCGCGTTTCCCGAGCATCAACGGCTGCAAATCGACGAGTTGTTTATCGAGACTCAGCCGGCGCATCTGCAAAAAAGCTCACAACAGAAGCTAAATGCTGAAGAACGCGATTATCTGCGCGCACAGATTATCCGTGATCGGTTGAAAATTTTCCCCAAACCTGATATTAGTAAAATGGTCCGGGACTCAGGCAATGGCTTGACAGACGCACCATCTAACAATGAATAATTTCACACCACGAGCTCAACAGGTTTTGGCTCTTGCTCGCAAGGAAGCCGACCGATTTAACCACAATTATGTGGGCACCGAGCATTTGCTCCTCGGGCTGATCAAGCTGGGGCAGGGCGTGGCTGTCAACGTTTTGCAAAAGATGGGTCTCGATCTCGAGACGGTGCGGATGGAAGTGGAAAAACAAGTCGGTTCCGGTCCCGAGACAAAGATGGTGGGCAATGTCCCATACACCCCTCGTGTCAAAAAAGTCCTGGCGCTCGCCGGCAAGGAAGCCAAAGCGTTGAATCATTCTTACGTCGGCACGGAACACATTTTGCTCGGGCTATTGCGTGAAGGCGAAGGGGTCGCTGCGAGAGTGTTGAAGAGCCTTGAACTCGATATCGAACGCACACGCAACGAAATCTTGAAGGAGCTCGATCCCAACTTCACGCCGTCGGAAGCGGAGCAGGAAGGCGAGCCGGCGAAAAAGGACGTCAAAACTCCGGCGCTCCGCGCGTTTGGCCGGGATCTGACCGAGTTAGCACGGAAAGGCGAACTCGATCCGGTGATTGGCCGGCGCAACGAAATCGAGCGCGTGATCCAGGTGCTTTGTCGCCGGACAAAAAACAATCCGGTGTTAATCGGCGAAGCCGGTGTCGGCAAAACAGCCATCGCAGAAGGATTGGCCCAGGAAATTTCCAACGGGAACGTACCGGAACTTTTGCGGGACAAACGTGTGATCACGCTGGACCTGGCGTTGATGGTTGCGGGAACAAAATATCGCGGCCAGTTCGAAGAACGAATCAAAGCGGTGATGGACGAAATCCGCCGTTCCAAGAACGTGATCCTTTTTATCGATGAGCTACACACCATCGTCGGTGCGGGCTCAGCCGAAGGCGCAATGGACGCGTCCAATATCATCAAACCGGCGCTGAGCCGTGGTGAACTGCAATGCGTTGGCGCGACAACGATGAACGAATACCGCAAGTACATCGAGAAAGATGCCGCGCTCGAACGTCGGTTCCAGACGATCAAGGTCGATGCACCGACTGTCGATGAAGCCATTCAAATTTTGAAAGGTTTGCGCCCGAAGTACGAAGCGCATCACAAGGCCAGGCTCACCGACGAAGCGCTGGAAACCGCTGTCAGATTTTCCGATCGTTATATCACCGGTCGGTTTCTCCCCGATAAAGCCATCGACGTCATGGATGAGGCAGGCGCGCGAGCCCGAATCAATTCAATGACCCGGCCGCCGGACGTGAAGGACATCGAAAAGGAAATCGAAACCATTCGCCTGGAAAAAGAGGGCGCGATCAAAGCCCAGGATTTCGAAAAAGCCGCTTCGCTTCGCGACAAGGAGAAACAAACAAAAGAAAAACTGGATGCCATTTTGAACAAGTGGCGCGAAGAACGCGAAGAAAAAGAAGTCGTCGTAACCGGCGATGACATGATGCACATCATTTCAAAGGTCACGGGCGTTCCGCTTCAGCGGATGGAAGAGCAGGAGACTCAGAAGCTGCTCAGGATGGAGTCGGAGCTCAAAGAACGCGTTATTGGACAGGACGAAGCCGTCACCGCGATCAGCAAGGCCTTGCGGCGTTCCCGCGCGGATTTGAAAGATCCCAAGCGGCCCATTGGTTCGTTCGTGTTCCTTGGTCCCACTGGCGTGGGCAAAACTTACCTCGCGCGCACGCTGGCAGAATTCATGTTCGGCGACGCTGACGCACTGATCCAAATCGACATGTCGGAGTACATGGAGAAGTTCACGGCATCGCGTTTGATCGGATCGCCTCCGGGGTATGTCGGTTACGAGGAGGGCGGGCAACTTTCCGAAGCCGTCCGGCGTCGCCCATACTCGGTAGTGCTCTTCGATGAAATCGAAAAGGCGCACCCCGATGTGATGCATCTTCTTTTGCAGATCCTGGAAGACGGCAAAATCACGGACTCGTTAGGCCGGAAGATCGATTTCCGGAACACGATCATCATCATGACATCCAACGTCGGCGCGGATTTGCTGAAGAAGCAGACGGTAATGGGCTTCGGCGCGCCGAGTGAAGGACACGATTACGATTCCATGCGCGACAAGATTCTCGATGAATCCAAGCGCGTGTTTAAGCCGGAGTTCCTCAACCGCCTGGATGAGATTATCGTGTTTCATTCGCTCGGGAAACCCGAGCTGTTGCGCATCGTCGATCTGGAGGTCGACAAAGTGCTCACCCGGATCAAAGCCAAGGACGTGCACATCGACCTGCAGCAAAGCGCGAAGGAATTTCTCATCGAAAAAGGATATGATCCGCAATACGGCGCTCGGCCGATGCGTCGGGCTGTCGAACGCTTCCTCGAAGATCCGCTCGCCGAAGAATTGCTGCGGGGCAATGTCAAACCGGGCAACCAGGTTGAGGTTGTTGCCGCCGACGGCAAGCTGTCATTCCAGGTTCCCGAACCGCAGCCAGAAAGCAACACTCCGGTGGCGCCTGCGCCGAGTTAACCGGCAATTGCTGGAATTGACGCCTCCAGGCTTATGTGACACAATGTGTCACATGAAGACGATAACGATCCGGGAACTTCACCACCACACGGGCGAGTGGGTGCGAAAAGCTGCGAAGTTCGGTGAGATCCACGTTAGCGAACGAGGCAAAACCATCGCTAAAATCGTTCCGCAAACGGCGACTCCTGAAGTGCCGTATTTCGCCCGGCGAAAGCTGAGTCCGAACTTTCGCAGAATCATGCATCGGCTTCGTGGCGGCACCGATAGCACCCAGATTATCTCCGAAGATCGTGATGCCCGTTAGGCCTTGATCTATCTCGATTCAACGTGTCTGGTCCGGTTGTACTTCGAAGACGCCGGTTATCAACAGGTTCGCCGTCTCGCGGCTTCCGATTCGATCGCGTGCGCCCAACACGGCCGGGCTGAGGTAGTTTCTGCGTTCCACCGGAAGCTTAGGGAGCGCGCCATTAACGCGCGTTTGTATGAGATTATGCTGAAGGAGTTCCTGAACGACATTCGCGGCGGAGCATTTCGATGGTTGCCCCTTTCGGAACGGATTTTGGAACGAGCGGAGCTCGTCTATGGCAGCTTACCCGCGGCAATCTTTTTGCGGGCTGCGGATGCTCTGCATCTCGCGACCGCAGGTGAAAATGGCTTCCGCGAAATTCACTCTAACGATGTGAAGCTGTTGAGTGCTACTTCTCATTTTGGGCTGCGCGGCTTAAACGTAATTGCCTGATCAAGCTCGCGGATGAGCGTCCGCGTACGCTTTCTTGAGCCGTTCGACGGTGACATGCGTGTAGATCTGCGTGGTGGAAAGACTGGCGTGTCCGAGTAGCGCCTGTACGCTGCGAAGGTCCGCGCCACGATCGAGCATGTGCGTGGCGAAACTGTGGCGCAATTTATGGGGGCTCATGGAAATCGGAATGGATGTGTGCCGGACATACCGTTTCAACACCAGCCAAACTGAGCGGACCGACATTCGCTTTCGCGCTTTGTTGATGAAAAGCGCACCCGTGTGAACGTTGGCCGCTGCCCGGTATTTTTGCATGGCTTCCAATGCCGGCAGGCCCACCGGGCAAACCCGTTCTTTGCGGCCTTTGCCCAATACGCGCACTGACTCGGTATAAGGATCTACCTCAGCTACGTCGAGCGCAGCCAGTTCGCTCAAACGCAAACCGCTGCTGTAAAACAATTCCATGATCGCAACGTCGCGCAGAGGCATCCACGATGGGGCTGATCGGCTCTTCGGTTCGCGCGTCGGCGCGGTGAGAAGTTCGTCGACCTGTTGGCGCGTCAGGACCAGCGGCAACTTTTTTTCTATCTTTGGCAGCTGCACGTCCCGGACCGGATTATGTCGCAGCCGTTTCCGGGCGGCGAGAAACTGATAGAAGGTGCGCAGCGCTGAGAATTGCAGTCGCACGTACGAACGCGCGCACCCGCGTTTCATTATGGCAAAGAGATGATTCCGGAAATCGTCAGCTGTGGATTTTTTCCATGATGTTTTATTTTCCGCGCGGAAACTTGCCAACGCATGCCGATACGCCTTTAGCGTGCGAGGTGACGCGTTTCGCTCGTTTGAGAGATAGCGCAAAAATTCCTCCGCAAGAGGATCGCGTGTCATTCCGAGCGGAGTCGAGGCTGCAACGCCGCCGCGCGACGCGGCGAGGCGAGGCTTTCCAACCCGAGGCGAAGGCGTTGAAGTATTGCTGCGGGATCTCTCGACTTTGCTTCGCTCCGCTCGGGATGACGCCTCGCTCATTCCGGTTTCTCGACAACGTATCGCAAGTCGGTCGGGCTAGCGTGGCCGCTCATCTGGCTTCTGAAGATGGGCGGCGGATTCGTAGAGATGAGTTCGTATCCTTTCAGGACGAACTCCGGATAAATCCCGTTGCTCGCGGGCTCGTAGACTTTATCGCCACTGAAATAG
>JAICUQ010000116.1 GCA_025935755.1 Chthoniobacterales bacterium
CGCGAGCTTGCCCATGTGGCACTGCGTAGGTTGGCGGGACGCTTTATGGCTACAAGTAATCGACCTGGCAAAGCGGGGTTCTCATTAACACCGGCTTTCAAGCCGGTGCCAGAGCAAAGAATCGACATCAGCCGTTTTAACGGCTTACCATCGGCGAATGTCCGCGCATTCGTACTCTCGCTGTTGGGTTCATCTGATTTGGGGAACATTGCGTCGCGAACGAGTACTGAATAAGAAGGCTGCAGCAGGGCTGTCACGATATCTCGACGAATACGCAGTCGAACAGGGCGTGTACGTAAAGATTAATTTCGTGAACCCTGATCATGTACACGCGCTGATCGATCTTCCGACGAAATTTTCGACCGAAAAATTGGTGCAACTTTTGAAGGGGAGTTCTTCTCACTGGGTCAACTCGAACGACGTCGTGATCGGTAAATTCGCCTGGGGCAGAGGATATGGGGTGTTCTCTGTGTCGCATTCAAACGTGGATCAGGTATCGCGATACATTGCAGATCAGGAAGAACATCACCGCGTCAAAACGTTCACAGAGGAATTACGAGAGTTTATCGATCGTCACGGACTGCGTTGGCACGATGAAGTAAGCCGTTAAAACGGCTAACGAGATGGAGTCGTGCGCAGCACCGGCCTGAAGGCCGGTGTTAATGAAACGGGCTTTATCGCAAAAGCTGAGTACGCCAGCAGTACAGATTTCATAACACCGGCTTTCGAGCCGGTGTTATTAGGCACCGGATCGAGCGAAACGTTTAACGGCTTGCAATGCAAATTGATCCACGGCGAAGCAGCGCGGGACTGGCTTCGTCGATAGCGATTCCTTTACGCCCCGCGCGCAGCATGGCCGTGGAGCAGCGCCGCGGAATATCTGGCGCAAATGGGTGTAAGCGAGGCGAAGCGCGTCTGGCGAGAGTACCCGATCCACGAGTATGGGAAAGGTTGGGATGATCCCAAAGTGTAGTTGGAGTTTCGTGTTACGGGTTGTGATCTTTGGAGGACATTATCGCTGAGGACTCTAATTAGAGATGGAACTTCGAAGTGCCGGAGCCGCCTGAAGGCGGAACTCCGAACTGTGCTGCCGCTACGAAGGCGGAACTCCGAACTTTGCTGCCGCTACAAGGCGGAACTCCGAACTTCGCTGCCACTATGAAGGGCGGAACTCCGAACTTTGATGCCGCTATGAAGGCGGAACTCCGAACTTGGCTGCCGCCTGAAGGCGGCACTTCGAACTCTGCTGCGGTTGTGAAGGTGGAACTCGAACTTTGCTGCCGCCTGAAGGCGGAACTCCGGACTTTGCTGCCGCCTAAAGGCGGAACTTCGAACTTGGCTGCCGCTACGAAGGCGGAACTCGAACTTTGCTGCCGCCTGAAGGCGGAACTCCAAACGTCACGCGCCGCGCGCTTGCAGCCATTGCAGGGCGAACCGGGCGACCTCGCGCGAGTTTTTCAGGTCGAGTTTATCTTTGATATGCGCGCGGTGGGTTTCGACGGTTTTGGGGCTGAGATGCAATAGCTTCGCGATCTGACGCACCTCGTTGCCTTTGCCGATGAGCTCGAGGATTTCGAGTTCGCGATCGCTCAGTCGCTCGACGGCGTCCACTTCGCCTTCAGCCTGACGATGGGCAAATTTCGTGATGACCTGTGCGGCCATGGCGGGACTGAGATACGGCCGCCCGTTAAATACTTCATGGACTGCCTGCACCACGTTGGCCATCGCTTCATGTTTCATCACGTAGCCGTCGGCTCCGGCGCGCATGGCACGCAACGCATAAAGCGATTCATCGTGCATCGAGAGCACCAGCACCGGCAGCTTCGGATACTCGGCGCGGATGTTCTTGATCAGCTCGATCCCATTGGCGCCCGGCAAACTGAGATCCACAATTACCAGATCGGGATGAAGTTTCCGGATTACCTCCATCGCCTCAGAGGCGGTACTGGCCTCGCCGCAAACGGCAAACGACTCGTCCGAGTGAATCAGTTCCTGGAGCCCTTTCCGAAACAGCGGATGATCATCCACGATCACGATGCGTTTTGCGTCCGGCGGATCGCATTTAGGGTTCTTGTTTGTAGAGCGCACGGCACTCATCGGTTTTGCAGGCTCTGTCTGTTGCAACATAGTCTAGGAGAAGAATCAAGACTCCAATTCTCCTTACGCATTCGCTGCTCCTTGCCTCGCCAGATGTCGCAAAGTTAATTCGCTCATTGGCGGTCATGAACGTTTTGGCGTGGCTCCATTCGGCTGATGCCCATTTCGTCCTCTGGATTGTGGGGCCTGCCGCGGCCAATAGCAGGAAAGACAGGTGCCACCTTTTTGTGGAGAATCAATTTGCAGGCGACCGCCCATGAGCTGGGCCCGGTAGTTCATAATATGATAACCAAGGCCGTGTTGTGGCTGCAGGTCTTTGGGAAATCCGACTCCGTCATCAATTACCCGCAACACCATCTCCTTCCGGAATCGTTCCAGTCTGACTAGAATTTTCCGGGCTTGCGCGTGTTTGTTCGCGTTGATCACAGCCTCGCGCGCGATTCGATACAGATGCGCTGCAACACCGTCATCGTTGATTTGAAAGGATGGTGTCACTTCCAGGCGGCAAGGGGTTCTCCAGATTTCGCGATCGACGAGGTCTTGCAAAGCCGGGACGAGACCCGCTGCGTCCACATCCACACGGTGTAGCGCGCGGGAAAGATTACGCGTATCAACCGCGGCCTGATTCACTAATTCAGCGACTTTTTCTATATCAGCTGCGTCTACGACCCGATGGTCTTTCAAGCGCAGCGCTATCGAGCGCGTCATGAACGCCACCGCGGTGAGATGCTGGCACAGCCCGTCATGCAATTCCTGTCCCAGACGCTGTTGCTCTCGGTCGCTCACAGAGAGGATTTCTCCTTCGAGACCTTTGCGCCGTTGGATCTCGCTTTCTAATTCCTTGTTCGCTTGGTGCAGCTCACTTGTCCGCGCGCGAACACGGAACTCCAGCTGTTCTTTTGCTCTCTGCAACGCTTCTTCAGTGTGCTTGCGTTGTACGAACTGCGCTATTTGGCCGCCAATGCTGACGAACATTCTCCGCACATTTTCGTCACGCTCACGGATCTCGGTACTGAGAAATTCCATCACTCCGACGAAATCGGTTCCGAAGAAAATCGGGAACGCGAAAGCGCCACGGATACCTTCCTGGCTCGCAACTTTCGCGCGCGGCGAATTTTTCAGCTTGGGCAAATCACGGACCCATATCGGTTCCAATCTCCGCCAGGCGCGTCCCGGTAAACCCCTTCCTTGAGCGTAGGTCAGCGTTCTGGATAACGCCTCGAACTTGGAAAACTGGCCGGCATGCGAGCGCCAAACATTCAGACAACGCAGCGGCTTGCCATCTGCCATCGTTGCCCAGAAAAAGCCCATGTCCCACCCCAGTGTCCTACAGACCGCCTGGAGAATTCTAGGTACCGCGTCAATGAGCGCGGGCGATTCCGAAAGGATCCTGGTAATCGCCAGGTTGACCGCCATTCGCGCCTCTTCACGTTTGCGATCGCTGATCTCGGTATTCGTTTCAAGGACGCAGGCCGGCCTGCCCTGGGCATCGCGATCGAGCGCCCAACGGCCCATGACGACAACTTTGGTGCCGTCCTTGCACGTATGAACAACTTCGCCACGCCATCGATCATCGTGCTCGAGTTTTTTCTGGATCTCTTCCAGCGATTCCGGATACTCCGTCTTCAACAGCTCGTGCGTCACTTTTCCGAGCGCCTCTTCAGACGAATAGCCATACAACTCTCGCGCGCCGTGATTCCAATAAGTGATGCGATTATTTTGGTCGCGAACCAGAATCGCGTCGTTGGACAGATCCAGCAGCCGCGCTTGTTCCGCGAGACGTTTTTCAGTGCGTTTACGTTCGGTGATATCGAGAATGGAAGCGAACCATCCGTTCACGTTGCCGTTCGCGTCGCAGTCCGGCGTATAAACCGCATGCAGTAAACGAACGCCGATGCCGATAAACGGCACTTCCATTTCATATTCTGCCGTTTCGCCCTTCAGCGCCTTTCGAACGTGAGGCAAAATTGTCTTCAACCCCTCCTTGCCAATGACTTCGACGACCCGTTTTCCGGCGATTTCGTTCGGGCTCCGGCCGACAAGTTCCGCGTAAGCGCGGCTCACGTATCGGTAGCGCATGTCGCGCGTGCAGCGCGTCAGCATGAACGGCGTTTGTGCGACAATGGATTCAAGCTCGGCTTCCTGTTGTCGCAGTGCACTTTCGTCACGCTTGTGTTGGATGCTCTGCGCGAGCTGCCGGCCGATGGTCGTCGCCAGCAGCGTCTCATTGCCCGTGAACGCATGGGGCGCGTTGTAATAGGCCATGAATTTGCCGATCAGAGTGTTCCCGCTGACCAGCGGGATGAATGCTGCGGCCCGGATGCCTTGTGTACGAATGGTGGATTTTAACGGCCGCGGGAGGGTGCTGACCTCAAGATCTGGAATACAGATCGACTCGGGCTTTTTCGTGTACGGTTTCCACGGCGAATGGCCCTCCACCGCTTTGCGATATGCTCGAGACAGTCCGCGCGAGGCAACGAAACGCATGACCTGATGGGAATCGTAAAGTAAAATGGCGGCGCGATCACACCGTAGTGCTCTAAGGATTACGTCCAGCGCTGATTCATACGTCTCCTCCAAGCTTTTCGCCTCCTGGTGACGCTGAGACAATTCGTATAAAGCGGATTGTTCGCGCAGTGCTTCACTCCTCTCTTCTTCGGCGCGATGATGCGGGGTTACATCAACGATCGCGGTCTGATAGAGCAGGGCCCCCTTGCGCCCTGAGTCAACGACTGCCGAGCTGTAAAGATAAGCCCAAATGACTTTGCGCTTGATGTTCTTGAGCCGGAGTTCTGTTTCGATTTGTGTATCCGAGCATCGACAACGCAGCAGGTGATCCAGAAACACCGGCGTGTCTTCCCGCAGGACAAAAATCATGAACGGCATGCCGATCAACCGCTCTCGCGAGATCCCGAAAAGCTTCGCGGCCGCAAGGTTGCACTCTTCAATACGGCCCGACCGATCAAAGCTTACGTATCCGATCGGCGCGAGGTCGTACAGATCGGAATAACGCTGGACGGCCTGCTCCAGGCTCATTTTGGGTAAAAAGCCATCGTGCGAAGCGGAAACATCCATTGACCTGTATCCATTAAATCGCGCCGGGCGGGTATGCGTACGACGGGGCGGCAACTCGAGCCCGGTTGGGCGACTATTGCTGACTTGGTGCTTTTTCATTCTCGCCCTAGTAATTTCGTTGTTCGAATGTCTAAGCGATGTCTCAGAATTGCGCCTCCCGCTACGCGCGAGCTTCTTTTTCTTCATGGCGGAGGAAAAGGTAAGGGGATTTGGATCGTTCCTGGATAGTAGCGACACTCCACGCGAAAGGCAAAGGTAGAACACTGGGACGCCGCAGCGCGGCAGAACCCCGGCGCAGCCTGCTCGCAGCGGCGAGAGACGTCGGCTCAGTGGTTGGACGCCGGCTTATTCTTGGTAGGGTCGGCGCAGCGCGGCGACTCTACCTACCCTTTCTTCTCGCCGCCTGGGTTGATGTCTACCAGCGTTAGCACGGCGCCGTCGATTCTGTTGTCGGCGGTGCGATAGGGACGAACACGGAGCGAATAGCGGCGATCTTGTTTATCGTGCACTTCCCGCTCGCATACGCTGAGCGTTTCGATAACCTCGAACAATAATTTTTCCAGATCCGGAACGTTGATGTTTGGCTTGAGGTCTGTCAGTCGCCGCCCGACATCCCTCTCGGTGATGTTGAACGTCCCACGCGCAGTGGGCGTGGCGCGGCGAATGGTCAGGCTATTGTCCACCATCACAATTGGCAGATGGATGCTGCTTAAGAGATTGTTCAGATCGCTATTGATCTGCATAATCTCGAAGTTGCGGTTGCTCACTTCCTCATTGAGCGTCGTCAATTCCTCATTCGTCGATTGCAGTTCTTCCTTGGCCGTCTCCAGCTCTTCATTGCTTGATTGCAATTCTTCGTTGCTGGATTCGATTTCTTCGTTCGCTGATTTGAGCTCTTCGTTTGTGGCTTCCTGCTCTTCGATGATGGCCTGAAGCGATTCCTTGCTGGAGCTCAACTCATCTCGCAGTCGCTCCACTTCAGTTCCAACAGCGACTTTCCCCTTTTTTCTAAACTTCGCCCGCTTCGTCTGTCCACTGACCGCTGGTTCGCTGAAAAGCACGAGCGTCCAGGTCTTATCGGACGTCGGCACTTTGAATGGAACCACGTCAATGCTCACCTCTTTTATGCGGGCGTCAGATTTGACCAGTGCGCCCTCTTTGCGTGCAGGACGTCCCGTCGAGACGGCGCGGTGGATCAGGGCGCGCAGATCCGGCACCAGGCTCGCTCTTGCGATCTGCATGAGATTCAACGTCGCAGGACCGGCGGTGTGTTCCAGGTACGGCGCGGTCGTTCCCCGAAATTGCCGCACAATCATACCCTCATCGACCACGAGTCCACTTGGTCCGTAACTGCCAAGCATGATTCTATCAACGACCCGCTGAACTTGGGATTCAAAATCGCGGCCGTCGGACCCCGGTGCCAGCCGCGTCGGTCGCAACGTTTGGATGTCGTTAAACCTTACACGAGGAAGCACATCGTGGTCCGATTTGCCGCGCACCAGTTTCTTTGCATAAATTTTCGCCCGCTTATCCACGAGCTCGAACATCTCGCTTGAAACGCCGACCGTTTCCGAAGGGCCAAGCATCAGATACCCACCGGCGTTGAGCGCGTAATGGAAGACAGTTAAGGCACGTTTCTGTGACTGAGGGCCAAGGTAAATCAGAACATTGCGGCAGCTGACGAGATCGAGGCGGGAAAACGGCGGGTCGGCGGTGATATTCTGGCGCGCAAATGTGCAGATATCGCGAACCGAGCGGTTGATTTGATATGTGCTATCGAGCTTTTTGAAAAATCTCCGGAGGCGTTCTGGGGAAAGGTCCTTCTCAATGGCGCTGGAATACACACCCATGCGAGCACGATCAAGTGCGGCGTCGCTCAGATCGGTGCCGAAGACCTGCACCCGTATCCTCGGGGCGGCCGAGCCAAGCGTTTCCAGAATACAAATCGCCAGCGAATAGACTTCTTCGCCTGTCGCGCATCCGGGCACCCAGACTCGAAGCTCCCCACCGGCACGGCCCTTTTGCTTGATCAGCGTAGGAATAAAACGTTGCTTCAATGATCGGAAGGCGCGCACATCGCGGAAGAAGTGCGTGACGTTAATAAGCAAGTCGTTGAACAGCTCGGCAATCTCCTTCTGGTTGCCACGTAAAAAACTGGCGTATTGCTTCAATCGTTCGATGCGATGCAAAGCCATACGCCGATGTATTCGCCGGTGTAGCGTGGTTTGCTTGTAAGAGCTGAAATCTACGCCGGTGTGCTTTTTTATGGTGAAAAAAATCCGACTTAGATCATCGAGATCGGCGTATTGCATAATCGCCTCGCCGGCGGGTTCCTCCATCACTTTTCGAACGTAGGGATGCTCAGCAATCCGCTGTAATTCATTAGCAATTTCCCTTGGGGACAAGACCGCATCTACGAAACCCGCTAGAATTGCGTTGCGCGGCATGGCGTTAAACTTGGCGGTCTCTTCATCCTGGGCGAACGTGATCCCACCTGAGGCTTTGATCGCTCGCAAACCTGCAGTGCCGTCGCTGCCGGTGCCAGAGAGCACGATGCCGATTGCGCGCGGTCCCCGCGCTTCGGCCAGCGATTCAAAAAATTGGTCAATCGCCATATTCAGTCTTTCCGTCCTCCGAACTAAAATCAGTGCTCCATTTTTGTAGGTTACGCACTTGTTAGGCGGCTGGACGTAAACCGTGTTCGGCTGCGGTTTGACCCGGCCTTTGATTTCAGTCACCCGCATTCGCGTGGCTTTAGCGAGCAAATCTGCCAAGTGACTGGCATGGTTTGGATCCAGATGCTGGATGACCACGAACGCCATTTGGTTTGTCGGCGGCAACTCTTTCAGCAGCTCCATCGTCGCTTCAAACCCCCCAGCGGAACCGCCGATGCCGACGACTGGAAACGACGCATGTTTCGTCGAAGTAGTCTTTGGACCCGCTTTTTGCGCTGCAGGTCTGCGGGACGCGGACTTGCTCCGATTCGATGTCTGTCGCGAATGGGGGGCTTTCTTAGATTTTGGCTTTGCAGCCATGGAGAATTTTAGGTTAGAGGCAGCGCGCGTTTTACACAAGCTTTTGATTTGAAGTAAACGCGTTTCCGAAAATAAAAACGAAGCGAAAGGTGGATGGCGACCGCGGCTCGCTCGCGCTGGCGAAGCCATCGAGCTCGCCACCTTCGCCTGAGGCTACCGCGCGCCAGGGGCAAGCTGGATCGAGCAACAAAGTCGCATCCCGCGGAGCTGGTAGGGACATCGCGCTGCGATGTCCGATCGGCGCAACGCGGCGACCCCACCACTTGGAAGCACGATTTCATTTACACATTTGCAGCCTGATAGGTTGTGAATCGCGAATCAAGTGTGAGACGCGCCCTCTCCCATGGCCAAACACAACATCATTGTCGTCGGCACGTCTGCCGGCGGCGTGGAAGCTCTCTGTGAGCTGAACAAAAATCTGCCGAAGGATCTTGATGCGTCAGTCTTCGTGGTCATGCATGTCGGCGCCGAAAGCATATTGCCGCAGATTTTAACCCATTGCGGAAATCTTCCCGCCATGACGGCTAAACACGACAAACCCTATAAGCATGGCCACATCTACTGCGCGCCAGCGCATTCCCACCTGTCGATCAAAGATCACAAAACCGTTCTCATGAAGGGACCGCGTGAAAACGGGCATCGCCCGGCGGTCGATGTTTTGTTCCGCAGCGCCGCGCGGGTGCACCGATCAAAGGTAGTTGGCGTGGTGCTCAGTGGTGGACGCGACGACGGCTCGGCTGGCCTCTACGCAATCAAAGCGCGTGGGGGCGTAGCGATTGTTCAAGACCCTGAAGAGGCAATTACACCCAACATGCCGCAGAATGCGCTGGACATGGTGGACGTCGATTTTTGTCTGCCGGTTCGTCAGATTGCAGACGTTCTCGTTCAACTGGTTAATGGGAACGCCACCAACGTGACGGAATCGCTAAATGGAGGAGATAACATGGAGGATCAAGCTAGTGCGGAACGTCCGACAAATGAACCGCCCGGCGTTCAGATCCCGGTCGCGTGCCCCGAATGCGATGGACCCATCTATCAGGTCACGCAGGGACAGCTCGCCAAATTCCAGTGTTTTGTCGGGCATCAATTTTCGCCTGATAGTTTTAGCGAGCAACACACTGAAGCGTTAGAGCGCGCGCTCTGGACGGCTATTCGCAAACTCAAAGAACGCGTCATCCTGCACAAAGGGCTGGTAGAACGTGGAAAACGCAACAAGGGTGAAGACGAACTGAAGAGGCGGCTGGAAGAATCAATCAGTACAGCCGAGAGCGATCTCAAGCTGCTGCGCGAAATTCTGGAGCGGATTTAGCGGACACCCGAGGTACGGCTTGCACTCCTGTGCGAGCCGAGCCTTTTGGAGGCGGGTGCGGGGGGGACTGCCCGCCCTCCAGCCATCGAAGCCGAAAGATAATTTGTGTAATTTTGCGCGAAGGCTTCGCGAAACCTAACGACGCTTTACCAAATTCTGCGCGAATGTTTGAACACCGCGGACCCGTCGTTGCTCCGCTCCTGCTGCAATTCCAGATGTTAGCGTCCCGACCGACGGGTAACGTTTACGAAGCCGTTGCCGATCTGACGCTGGCCATTCGCTCTTCGATGAGATCGCGTTCGACCTCCCAGTATTTGAGCGCCGACAGAAGAAGCCTGTCAGGTTGATCTCGACGAAGAGCGTCCTCCTGAGCGGTCGTTTTCTGTCCAGTATCTTTTTTTTGCAACTTGCGTGTCGATTTCGCGCGTCGCCATCGTCCCCGTCTTGGCCGTGCTCCCCCGGTAACCATTATCTCGTCCTTGTCCTTTGCTTGTGTAATCGCATCACAATTCCGGGACGGTTGTGGCAAACATGTTGAACAGACCGAAGGCCGTCAGCAGCGCCCAAGTGTCGGGAATTCCGCATCGAAACGCGGGTGCGCTTTCAGAATCCGCCGCAGCCTCGTAGCTGCACGGCGCAGGGTCGCCGGGGTTTCCCGGGAGGAGTGACGCTCTCGTTAGGCGGGCGCAGGCCAGCCAGATATTGCGTGTCGAACGCACGAAGCGCAGCGGCGACGGTGGGTCCAATCGCGACAATTCCCTCTTCCAGATTTGGCCCCAGAAGCGCAATCCAAAGTTCGCCACGAAAAAAAAGTTGCGGACGCCGAACCGCAGAAGGGCTGCCCGGGCGTGCTGCGCAATATTCCTTCATTTGCTCCAACGCCGCTCCTGCATAATCCAAAACGCGACAGCGGCGGACTGGGTGAGAGGCTTTGTTCATCTACCCTCTACAACGCCGAGCCTGGCCATATTGGATGTGAAATTTTTGCTATCCCTTGTTTCGGGCCAGATCGGACTTTGACCTATACGGCAATCCACCCGCCACCCGATTGTGCCAGCCATTGGCCGGAACGTAGTATCTGAAGCGGTGGCATCTTCTGTGACAACTAAATTGTCGGACGGAGACAAACTCGAAGTACTTCGCCGGCTCGATCAATTTCGACAGTGGCATTCACTCGACGAGCAACGTTACTGTCTGGTTTGCGGCAATCTCATTTCTGGGCGGCACGTCCAGGTCGCTGGCGGAACCCGCGGCAACGGTCCGCTGCGGCTGAGTTGTCCAACGGAAAGGTGCAACTCGATTCCAATGGACTGGGTGCTGCCTACGGATGAGATCCTCGCGAAAATTGAAAAAATGGCTGCCGAAGAGCGCGAGGCGGCTGAGTTGAGACGAACCGCCGTAACTAGTGGCAGCGACAAACCAGTCCGCCCGGTCAAAGCGCACGACGATTTCATGTCGCGCCTGCTCAAATTAGTTTTGCCTTTCAAGCGCTATTCTTAAAGCTGTCCCCTCCAATCCCTGCGGGCCTAGAGCCTCCCGGCGGGTCCGCAGGGTGAGACTTCTCCAGTGATCGGGTTAATTCGTTAGGGCTGCCGGTCTCAGGACGTAGATTGTCCAGGCGGCCGTTGTTGTCTCGCTGATCCATCGCGTGGTTTCCTCGCCGGTAGCAAGCGGGCTGTGGACGTCGAGCACTTTCAACCCTGCACTCTCGAATAACCGGCGGTACTCAG
>JAICUQ010000178.1 GCA_025935755.1 Chthoniobacterales bacterium
CATCGGCCCGCGCGATGTTCTCCATTGCGTGACGATGCAAGTCTTCGTCGGCGATCATCGCGCGATGATCGCAACACCCATCCAATGTGACATTGATACAATATCGAAGCGGGCGCATTTACGTACTACAGAAAAGGCCTAACGAGACTTAGACTGCACATCGCCAGGTATAAGCGCAGGACGAAACCAATGGGGCATCTCCTCATGGAATTGGTTGCGCTTCGGGTTGGTGACACACCACTTCGATGTTGTGCCCGTCCGGACCGATCACGAAAGCTGCATAATAGTTCGCGTGGTAATCCGGGCACAGTTCAGGCGCACCATTGTCTTTGCCTCCAGCCTCAATAGCCGCGCGATAAAAAGCGTCGACCTGGTGACGATTCTCGGCCCTGAACGCCAGGTGAAGATGCGCCGGCTTCTCCCCGGTTTTGTACAGGATCAATGAAGCCTGATCCTTTAGGCTAAGCTCCACACCGTATTCAGGCGGTCCCTCCTGAACCACAGCTATGCCGAGCGGTTCGAGCGCCTTAAGGAAGAAAGCTTTGCTCACCGCGTAGTCGCTGACTCCGAACTTGACGTGGTCAAACATAAGTTCTCCTGCGTGAAGCTCTTTCCGCGAAACCTCCGCAAAAACTCAACGGAATCTCGACGGTTAGCCGAACTACCAACGGCAGTTCGCCATGGCTTCCTTCGTAAGATTAATTCAGCTAAAGTTCCGATTGCCTACTATCGATCCGAACAATGCAAATTGCTCGTTCGGAATCCGAGAAAACCGAAGAAGATCGCAACCACGCCGGCAAGGAGCAGCGCTACACCAACCACAATGCGACGTCCTGATCGATGCTGTGATGGTGGCCGCAAATTAGGCTTCACGAAACGCGTAGTATCACTTGGCCGTTTTGATGAATCTGTGGCATGTCGAGTGATTTACGAGATCTAACAATAATAAGAGCAGCCCGCAATCTATCTTTCGTCTGCACATTCCGTAAAGAACTATAAGCCATCTGAAATCTCAGTGGCTACAGAGCACCTATCCAGCGATTTGTCGTGAATCGGCCGATGGCCAAAATGTTCATGCCATCGGACACTTTGATGCGCTCTGCTTATTTCGGTAGCGCATCAATGGTGTTGACAGCGAAGCCGGTTAGGCCCGTGGTAGTGGAGTTGGACGAGGTCTTGGGGATGGGACGGCTCTTGGCGATGGAGTTGGTCGCGGTGTTGCAGTTGGACTGGCTGTTGCAGTTGGGGTTGGGCTTGCACCTCCAGTTACATCCAGGAACGCCGCACTGATTGGTCCCCACGTCTGAAAACCCTGGAAGTCATTCGCACCGCGCCCCTGCACAAAGATAACATGGCGACCTGCCGACAGGCTTGCTGTGTCTATGGTTGCGTCGACAGCTACGGTAGCCGAATTGAACGTGCCGTTCATCGGGATCGCCGTGCCGCCAGCCCAGGGTGGCGTGTCAATGTAATATTCGGCTCCGCCCACGTTCTGACTGAATGCATTGTTTGACCAGGCGAAGTTAACGCTGGCGGTTAACTGTGAAGGCACACCTTGCGGCACTGATGGCGGGTTGGTGAGAACCGTGTTGGCATCTGGTCCGTGTGAAGTCAGGTAAGGCGTGCGCGATATCTTCGCCAGGTAAACAAGCATCCCCCGGTTCTCGGGCCAGAGACCCTGGGCGGAGCCGCAACCTGGATTATCTATGCACGAGTAGGATGGGAGAAAGTCATTGCCGCCCAACTCAGTCGAGAAAGCCGCCATACCCAGCTCACCGTATGCCCAGTCAATCGAGCCGCCATCTACCGGATACAACTCTTCGAGGATCGACCCATAGGGATAACCGTTACCACCCGCATTCGGCGCGGCCATGTGCGCGGCGATGTTACGGGTTTCAGCGTAGTTAGGCATCTGTGTGGCAGTCCAGCCCCACGTAAAGAGATTGACTTCCGCGTCTGTGTGGATGTTCTGGTAAACACCTGTGGCCGTGATAGGCGCGGGGTCGGTGTCGCCGGGACCGCGCTGGTCTGGCACGAGAGTACGAATCATGTTAACGATAGCCATTGTCTCCGGCTCCGATCCCTCTGATGTCCCGCGATACGTCTGGTCGCACACAAAATCGCTCGAGCCGCCGCAGCAGCCCCACTTGAAGGGGAAGTTGCGGTTGTTATCTACGCCAAAGTGATCGAAAGCTGTGGGAGGCCAGGAGCATGCGCCGCCGCCTACGTTGTTGCTGTTCTTGCGGAAGTAATACGGACTGTTGCCGCCGCCTCCCGCCTCGACGATGTGGTGGCCGTCGGGGTTTACTTCAGGCATAAGCCAGATGTCGTTGTAGTCCACAAGCCAGTGAACGTCCGCATTGGTATCGTAATTATTGAGCAGGTAATCGATCATGCGCATAATGACTTCAGGCGTAGCGATCTCGCGAGCGTGTATATCGCCGTCCACCCACAACACCGGTTTGGGGCCTGGGATGTTGCGGTTCGTGATGTGTAGAACAAAAAGATCGTAGCCGTTCCAGGGGCTGGGCAGCACGCACGCACCTGGATTGGCTTTGCACCACGAGTCGCCGATGTCGATCTTCTCAACCAGACTGGGAAATTGTGCCACCTTCTGGTCGAGGAAGGCATATATTTCTTCCACTGACTTGTAACCGCCGTAGAAAGTGTCGCGCATGATTTGAGGATCGCTGAGCTTCCGACTGTTGTTTTCGTCTATCTCCACGCGAAGGCCGCGCGCCGTAAGCCGATAGTAAAGATCGCGATCGCGAATCACGGTAAGATAGCCTTTCGTCGTGGGAACTTCTGCGGCGCTAAGTTCCTGTGCGAGCCGGTCGCGCTCGGCGCGATCACGGAAATAGACGCGCATCACCAGCGTGTTGTACTTCTCGGCTAACAGATTTTTGCCGCTTCCTGCCTGCGGGCGGCCAGAGGCGGTTGCGGTGCCAAACCCGATGGCAGTTGCCAAAACGATACCCGCCAGAGTGACTGCCGTGACTGCGCCGAAGGCGCGTAAGACGGTCTTTACTCGCGGCAATGATTTCCTGGTCGTTTTCCCTGTGTGAAGATAGTTTTCTTTCATTTAGATGGTGGAGATTTTTGGTCGATGCTGCGAAAAGTCGAGCGCTTTTTTCGTGCTGATATTTAGTGAATTACTGCAAAACTATCAAGTCGACAGCGCGCGGTCGGCCGCACGCGTTGTGGACGTTCGGTTTGCCATGGAACAGAAGAACTTCACAATCTCCGGGCCGCCAACCGAGGTTCAAGCGATCTACGATTCATCAGTATGGCACGGAAAAGCATAGGACGAACGTTGATCGAACGGCACAAAGGCGGTAAGCGCTACGTGCGACGAAACGAAAGAGGACAGTTTAAGAATGAGGTAAACGTGGGGCGATCGTTAGCAGCAGATAAACGACGTAAAGCGCAAACCAAGGCGCCAAAAGGCCAGCGAGATCGTGCCGACTAATGCGCGTCAAAATGGCGATCATCGATTAAGATGACGCCCAAGTCCGAGCGACGGACGCGCCGTTACCTTCTTCGAGCACCTGGCTAGTCGGCTAGTCCAGGCCGAGCTTTCAAATGTGGTGCGTCTGGTTAGAGCCCCGCTCGTGAGTGCCGAGGCACCAGTCCAGTGCCTGGGACATCACTCGCTCGACGGTTGTTCGCCGTCGATTCGCAATAATTCGAAGCTGGCTCATCGTTTCATCATTGAGCGCATCGACTGGAAGTGAGCCCCATTTAAAGTTGATAAGGGATTGTTTTTTCTTCATAGGAGGAACGAGCATTGGGGCGAAATTCCTAAGGTTTCTTGCTTACGTATGTCAAGAAAAATTCGCGGAATCTCAAGAAAAACCGGCTTCATTCGACATCGCCGCGCGGAATAGAACGCTTCCCGTCGGCGCGATGCGCGTCTGCAATCCATCATCCGGCTTCGGAGTTGATCGTGAACCCTGGCGGCTGATCACCAGCATTTCTTAGACTTACGACCACGTTTCGAAGTTAAATGAACTGAAGCCGAGCAGTATCCCGACTGTGGCAATTGCGATGCCGCGACCTGTTCACGCGCTGCACGTGCTGGTGGACCACAACGCCCAAGGTCCCGCGCGAACAGCAGCGGTATTGCAAGCGACGTTTGGACGTTCACGAATGGCCTTTTGTACTTGGAGAACCCAGGTAACCCGCTGTGTGTAACGACTCAGTCCAGAATACCATCGAAAACAGGTGTGTCTGCCATAATACTCTGTCCGTCAGCTGATCTCGTTATGTGCTAAGCTGGCCAACTTGGACCGGCACGTTTTTCCGGTTGGTATTCATATTGTTCTTTGAATTCAGGTTCATTTGTTATACCGGAAGCAGAGGGGTTATTCTGATTAGGTAATGCTTCCCATATGACCCGTTTTGGTTCCACGAATATCAACCCGCTTACTCTGACTAACAGCCCGTCGTACTTTCGTTTCCACACCTGTTTCATTTCGATCTGGATTCCTTCGTTCACGGTTCGAGGATTGACGAAATCCACGTCAGGAGGATCCATCCCCTCCCGATAGAAGAGGTCTGGAAATCCTGATTCCGAAACAGGGTATGCCTGGGGGGCGTCAATCTATGTTTGTCTGCGAATGGGCCCTTCGCAGTTTTCCCGATGCGGGAAGAATGTCAGGGGGGCGGTTAATCGCGCTTGCTGGCAGACTTAACGCACCCTTATCATGCCGCTTGCCACCGCAGGTCGTCAATAACTATTTGTGCTTACGCCGCAATGCCAAAATGATTCTACCACCAGGGTTTGACATTTCCCGCCGGTGCTTCCACCAGGCATTTCCCGTTCAGAGAGCGTGCGCGATTTTGAGAAGGAGCGGCGAACCGGCTCAGTTGTCTGAGCTGATTATCGGACGGTTTTTCGAAGTTAATACCCGCCGTACCCAGATCAACCTAAGTTATACGGCCTCGTTAGGCCACAACAGACTCATACACCGGCAAAGAACGCTGCGATATCGCGGGCAAGCAACTCTGGCTCTTCTACTGCCGCGAAGTGACCGCCTCTCGGCATAGGCGTCCAGCGCCGAACGTTGTAGAGACGTTCCGCCCATTCGCGCGGAGGTGTTCCCTCATCCACAAAATTTTTGGCGAAAACGGCGATGCCAGTTGGCACGCTGACGAACGCCTCACGACCCAGCGTGATTCGAAACCGCTTGTTGTCGTTGTCGAAGTAATCTCGCATCGAAGATGTGATCGTTTGCGTCACCCAGTAGAGCGTCACCGTGGTCAACAAGAAATCGCGGGAGATGCGTTCATTGAGATTACCGCGGGAATCTGACCAAGACCGCCACTTTTCCAGGATCCAGGCGGCAAGCCCGGCAGGCGAGTCGTTCAGCGCGTATCCGAGCGTTTGTGGTTTGGTCGACTGGATGGCCTTGTAACCATATTCCTCTCGCCAGAACTCTTCGTTGCGCTCGCGATAAATCTTCTCCGCTGCCGACAACTGCCGCGCTCCTGCTCCGGTGTAAGGAGCGATCTCCAGATTACTCAGGTGGATGCCTATCATTGGCTTGGGATTTTCCAATGCCATAAAGGTGGTAATCCCGGCCCCGAAATCTCCACCCTGAGCACCGTAACGGTCATAACCCAAGCCACGCATGAGACGATGCCAGAGACCGGCGACGCACTGATAGTTCACGCCTGTCCGACGCGGCCGTTCGGAGAACCCGTAACCAGGAAGGGAAGGGATGATGACGTCAAAGGCGGGACCGTCTATCCCGCGGGCATGTGGATCGGTCAACAATGGCACGAGCGGAAGCAGCTCGACGAAGGTGCTCGGCCAGCCGTGAGTCAAAATCAGTGGAACACCGTGCCCGTTTCGCGCCCGCTCGTGAACGAAATGAATCTGCACGCCGTCGATCTCGGCACGAAACTGAATGAACGCGTTCAGCTTGCGCTCCTGTGTCTGCCAATCGAATTCGTCGGCCCAATAGTCAAGCAACTGCCTAAGGTACTCAAGGTCGGCCCCCTGCTCCCAGGGAGCGCCTGGTGCCTGATCAGGCCATCGCGTCTGACGAATGCGCTCCTGGAGGTCAGACAGGATCTGTGGCTCGATGTGGATCGAGAACGGAGTGATATGCAAGGGTCCTTGCATTGTAGGTCTTAACGGCTGGTTAGAGTTGTCCCCTGTGGCCTAACGACAGTTAGATTGCCGTCTGCAATCCATTTTTGTCGCCATGAAGTGAGTTTGCGCGAAAAGACTGCAGCAGGTCAACCAGGATGTTGCTTTCAAACATTGCGACGTTATCTAATTGTTCTGGATCGCAGAACTTCACGCGTCCACAATTCATACTGAAGCGCGATGCGTATCGCATCTCCGTTCTCACACGCACACGTGTTACGGCTTTGAGATCGACAGCGCAGGTAGATGTTTGTCATGCTGCTTCGCA
>JAICUQ010000026.1 GCA_025935755.1 Chthoniobacterales bacterium
ACGTTTCGACGTACTACTTCAAGTGCTTCCCTGACGGGCTCGGAATCGGGAACATCAGCTTCAAGTTCGCCCACCATGGCGAGCACGGGCGTAAGAGGACTGCGCAACTCGTGGGACAATTGTGCCAGAAATTGGTCTTTCGCGGCGTTCGCGGCGATCAACTCCTGGCGCAGTGTGACGTCGCGCGTCTTGTCTTCCACCAGATAGAGAACGCCTTGGACGGTTTCCTTTGCGCCTTGCAACCGCAGCAGATTGATGTCCAGAAAATGGGTTACACCTGATTTATCTTTCAACGGGTGCTCGATCAATTGAAACGGCGTTCCGAAGTTCAGGACCCGCTCGATTGCTCCGGGGGGCGCAATCTTTACATCATCGGATGTAATCTCGGTAATGTCGCGCGCTGTCGGCACCTCCCCGAAGCGTTCCGCCATTCGGGCAAATGCATCGTTGGCATGAAGAAACCGGCGAGAAACGGGGTCGACCAGAGCGATCCCGCCGGGCATATTTGCCAGCATTTTTTCATTAAAAATGACCTCGCGTTCGAGCTGCTGCTTTGCTTCCAATTGCCGCTGATAGAACCGGCTGCCCAACCACGCGAACACAGCTGTGAGAACGACCAGCCACAGAGCCAGGACAGTCATTCGCCCGATAAGATCGTGAACCGGCTTGTAAGCTATCTGGAGAGGTTGTTCCACCAACGCTACCCAACCAGTTGATTCTATGGGACTGAATGAATAAAGATTGTCGCGATATTCGAAGTGCCCATCGTTGCTGTGGCGAATCTTGTTGAGGAGCTCGCCGGTTTCAGGCGTCGCCGCACGAGCATTGGGTTGGAAGTCATTGGCGAAAAGCGCTGCACCCTTTTGATCGAGGACCTGGAAAACGAACCGATCAGAAAACTCGATGCTGGACAAGCGCTTGCCAATTCGCTCCACAAGTACGGAGTCTCCAACGAATCCAAGGACCGTCCCGTCAGGCCCTCGAACAGCGGCGACAATATCCGTGATCAGGCGGCCGTCAGAGAATCGTCGATGCACTGAAGAGACGATCGGCTGGTCCGATGCCGTTGCAGCTTCACGCCAGTCACTTGCCCCAAAATCTTTGCCTACTAATTCGGGCGTCGTCGGGATGGAGCCGAGTAGCGCTCCATCCGGTCCGGCGAGGAAGATTCCATCGATGTTCGGATGTGAATAGAAAGCTGAGTTAATCCACTGTTGAGCGGCTGGGGCCGGATTTGGCGAACTCAGGACCCTGGCGACTTCAGGAAGGGTTTCGTAATAGTTGATGATAGCGCTGCTACGGCTCAGATCGGTTCCGACGACATGGCCGAGCAATTGCACCAGCGTGTGTCGGTCTCGCAAAATCCGCAGTTCCAACGTGTCTCGCAGGATTGTGTACGAAACGATCAGCGTCAGCACTGAGGGGATCCATCCCGCCAGAAGAATTGGAATGATGATCTTGGAGCGCTCGAAACGGTCGCGCCTTCGTTTCGTCATGAATTTTCCCAATAAACTGCCGGCGTGTAGCAGAAAAACCCGGCCAGTCACCGTTAACCTGCTGAGCGTGTCAGGCAAGAGGGAATTCCGCGAGATTCCGCCCCTTATAAGATGTACTGGGGGCCTGGCCAATGTCGACATCGCCAAACCGTTCAGCCTCGCAATTGCGAACCGATAGAAGACTGCTCCATATCAACACGATGTGACGGCAGTTTGCATTGGTCACCGTATGATTTTTGAATTGACGCAACGGTTGGAAATTGCATCATGTCGGCCTGACTGCGTCATCTATTCGCAGCCATAGCAATCTCCATGCAAGAAAGCATCGGACATATTATCTGGTCAGCTTGTTACCTGGGCGTGCTCATTGGGCTTTCTGCTTATGGGATCCATCGGTATTTCATTATTTATCTTTATTTGAAAAACCGGAAGCGCCCGCCGGTTCCGGTCCGTTACTTTGAAAAGCTGCCGAAAGTCACGGTCCAGTTGCCGATTTTCAACGAGGTATACGTGGCAGAGCGGTTGATTCGTTCCGTGAGCGAACTCGATTATCCGCAGGAGCTTCTCCAAATCCAGGTACTCGACGATTCAACGGATGAAACACGCGAGATTACCGCGGCATGCGCGGAGGAATTGCGCCAGCGCGGCTTCAACGTCCAGCGGATTCATCGGGCTGATCGGACCGGTTTCAAGGCTGGGGCGCTCGCGGTCGGACTCGATGCTGCGGAAGGGGAATTTCTTTGCATCTTGGACGCCGATTTCGTTCCGGAAAAAGACCTGCTCAAGCGGACCGTTCATTTCTTTACCGACCCGAGGGTCGGGATGATTCAAACCCGGTGGGGTCATTTGAACCGCGGATATTCACTGCTGACGCGCATGCAGGCGATCTTTTTGGACGGGCATCTTCTGCTTGAACAAATCGCGCGTAGCCGCAGTGGCCGGTTTTTCAATTTCAACGGTACAGCCGGGTTATGGCGCCGCTCATGCATCGAACAGAGCGGCGGCTGGCAATATGACACGTTGTGCGAGGACCTCGATCTAAGCTATCGGGCGCAACTCGCGGGCTGGAAGTTCATTTATCTAT
Source organism: Chthoniobacterales bacterium (assembly GCA_025935755.1). Lineage (GTDB taxonomy): Bacteria > Verrucomicrobiota > Verrucomicrobiia > Chthoniobacterales > UBA10450 > Udaeobacter. The sequence continues at coordinate 2,581 of JAICUQ010000026.1, forward strand.
CCGACGTGGTCACTCCGGCAGAGCTTCCGGTGGACATGAACGGGTTCAAGTCGCAGCAGCATCGTTGGACGAAAGGTTCAGTCCAGACATGCAAAAAGTTGTTGCCGAGTGTTTGGCGGAGCCGTTTGCCTTTTCGAATCAAACTCGAAGCGACCGGGCATTTGATGTCGAATTTTGCTTATCTGCTGCTGGCACTCCTGTGCGTTCTTTTATATCCCTCGACTGGAGGGCCTCCGGTAGGCTGGGTTCGCACAGTGCTCGTCGATATCCCAATTTTCCTGGCGGCATCGGCTTCGGTGGGGCTCTTTTATATTTGCGCGCAACGCGAGCTGCATCCTGCGACGTGGATCAAGGAGCTTCTTTTTCTTCCCTGTTTGCTTGCGTTGGGAATCGGTCTTTCGCTCAACAACGCGCGCGCAGTGGTCGAAGCGATGGTTAACCACAAATCGGATTTTACGCGCACGCCAAAGTACGGAATTGAACGGAAATCACAGCAGTGGCGGAGTTGTAAGTACAGGCCGCTGAAATCCGCCCTCCCGCTGGCAGAGCTGGCATTTGCCATCTATTTCAGCTACTTCGTCGTGTACGCGATCATGCACCGCCAGTTTCTCTCGGTACCGTTTCTGCTGATGTTCCAAGGCGGCTTCCTTTACGTCTGTCTCAGCTCTTTTTTCAGTCGTTGGTCGAAATTGAATCTTGGCGGTTCACGAGCGCGAACTGCAATTCCTGCGTGACAAATGGAAATTGTCGAGTAAAGGGTTCGGCCATGCTTCGGCCCCTCACAGCAGCTGTTATTTTGATATCGGCAGCATCGGTATTTGCGGTCGCGCCGGTGGACACTTCGAACCAACTGGTCATCAGCGTTCGTGATCAGAAACTGATGCTTCTTCGGAACGGCACTAAAGTCGCGGTCTATCCCGTATCGACATCGATGTTTGGGTTAGGCGACTCTTGGGGGCGAATGACCACTCCTCTGGGATATTTAGCGGTAGAGAAAAAGATCGGCGATAACGTGCCAGTCGGCGCCGTATTCCATAACCGGCGGTTAACGGGTGAGATTCTTAAGCCCAACACTCCTGGCCGTGACCCGATTACCACGCGCATCATCTGGTTGCGCGGGCTTGAGGCACAGAACGCGCATGCGTTTCAGCGTTGCATTTATATCCATGGCACGCCGGAAGAAAAAAAGATTGGTCGTCCGGCAAGTTACGGCTGCATCCGGATGAAGGCGAAGGACGTCGCCGAGCTTTACAACCAGGTGCCTGTCGGAGCTGTGGTGCAAATCATTCCTGATCGGCTACCGAACTCGGGCAAGACCAAACCGCGTCAGGAAATGAGCGGCGGCGTCATCTCGGTCGCTGCAAACGCAACGCCGGAGGTTCGGCCGCAAACAATCACTACGAACGCGCCAAAGGTCACGCCGCAACCGGCACCGAAAATAACTGCCAGCACGCTGGCGACACCACCTTCCAGCTCACTTAGCGTCGATCAGATGCGGATGGCTGGAGCGCTTGCCGGCGCCAAGCAAAAAGCGAAACTCGTACAGAACAAACGCTTATAAGATTTAGCCGTGCGAGTGTGCGTTCGCTCGATACATTCTTGATTACCGATGGCCAACACGAAATCAGCCGCTAAACGTTCCCGTCAGACCCTTCGGCGCGCGGGCCGTAATCGAAGCGTCAAGACGCATCTTCGCGGATTGCAAAAGCAAATCCGGTCAGCGCCGGAGCGCAGTGCCGATCAGATTCGCGCAGCAATTTCCGCCATCGATAAGGCGGCCAAGGGCGGAGTCATCCATCGCAACGCAGCCAATCGTCGCAAGGCGCGGCTTCACAGAGCGCTCGCGGGGAAATAAGCGAGCGGTCAGCCTGAGCGAAGTCGAACGATCCCGCAGCGATAGCCATCGTTTCATCACAGGATGTCAATTCCGCTCGAATCTGAGCGGCAAGATTCGTGGAGACCCGCCCCTCCATTTTGCATGAACGTGCCGAGAACGTGATCCCGTTCCCCCGTCATTCCCGATCGCCACTGAGCGACGCCGGATTTACAAAGGCAAGTATCATCTTCCCGTTGCATATCTTAGTGACCGGATAGATTCTGTGGAATGATTCCCGCGCTTTTACTCGTGTTGTCAGTGGTTATTTATCGGGTCACGACAGGATTGCTCATTCATTCCGGTGCGGGTTGGCTTTCTAACTTCGCGCCACTCGCTGCGATTGCGCTGTGCAGCGCTGCGTATTTCCCCAAAAAATACAAATTCTCGGTGCCATTGGTGACGTTATTCGTTTCGGATGTGATCATTAATCTTCACTACGGTGCGCCGTTGCTCGACCCGGAGATCTTGGTGCGTTACTTCGCGCTCGCACTTGTCGGCGGGATCGGTCTTCTTTTGCAGAATCGAGCATCGCTGAAGACGCTTTTGCCTGCGTCGATTGTTGCTTCCACGATGTTCTACGTCGTTACGAATACGTTTTCGTGGTTGAGCGATCCTGGTTACGCGAAAAATTTAGCGGGGCTGATTCAGTCGCTGACTATTGGGTTGCCTCAATACAGCGCGACGCCTACCTGGATGTTTTTCCGCAATTCACTCCTTAGCGATCTCATTTTCACTGCCCTCTTTGTTGTTTGCATGAGTGCGGGGCGAACGTGGGAAAATCGCGAGAACGCGCCCCGGAGTTCTGCCCTGTTGCTGACGGATAATTGATTATGCAGCCGGTGGAGCAGCGCGACGAAGTCGAGATGCTCTCGCTCATGCTGTTGATTCGGCGGTTTGAGGAACGCGCCAGCCAGCAGTATCAAGCGCAGAAGATAGGCGGCTTTTGTCATCTTTACATTGGCCAGGAAGCCGTTGTTGTCGGAGCCATAGCGGCCGTGCGTCCCGACGATTACATCATTACCGCCTACCGTGATCATGGACATGCCCTTGCCCGGGGCACCACCGCGAATGCCTGCATGGCGGAGCTGTTCGGGAAGGAGACCGGCTGCTCGCGCGGCCTCGGAGGATCGATGCATTTCTTTGACAAACGACACCATATGTATGGCGGTCACGCGATTGTCGCGGCTCACGTTCCGCTGGGGGTTGGCCTGGCGTTTGCCATCAAGTACCGCAGCGAGGATCGCGTCACGCTTTGCTTTTTTGGCGATGGCGCGATTAATCAAGGATCGTTTCACGAGGCATTGAATCTCGCAGCGCTGTACAAGCTGCCGATCATTTTCATTTGCGAAAATAATCTTTTCGCCATGGGCACATCAGTGACGCGATCAACATCGCTCAAGCAGATCGTGGACAGGGCGGAGGGTTACGATATTCCCGGCGAAATCGTCGATGGGATGAACTTCCGCGAAGTTCGCGACAAAATCGCTGAAGTGGCGGATTCAATCCGGAAAGAATCGCATCCGGCCTTTCTGGAAGTGCGCACCTATCGTTATCGCGGCCATTCCATGTCGGATCCGGCCAGCTACCGAACCAAGGAAGAACTCGAAAAATATCGTCTTGATGATCCGATCATCCGCCTGCGAGCGCAGCTGACGCGCGAGGGAAAATTGACGAACGAACAGTTCGATCAGCTCGACAGGCAGGCGAAGCAAACAGTGTTGGATGCGGTAAAATTCGCGGAAGAAAGCCCGCAGTTGCCGGTGGAGAAACTCTACGATTACGTCTATTTCAACGGAGCGAAGTTGTGAGAGAAATTACCTACCGCCAGGCATTGAATGAAGCGCTCGCCGAGGAACTGGAGCGTGATCCCGATGTATTCCTGATGGGCGAAGAAGTCGCGGAATATCAGGGAGCGTACAAAGTGAGTGCCGGGTTACTCCAGCTCTTCGGTCCGAAACGGATCATTGACACGCCGATCAGTGAAAACGGATTTGCCGGTTTGGGCATCGGTGCAGCGATGGTGGGGCTGCGACCGATCATAGAATTCATGACGTTCAGTTTCTCACTGGTCGCTTTCGACCAGGTCGTGAACAACGCGCCAAACATGTTCATGATGTCAGGTGGCCAATTTAATATCCCGATCACGTTTCGTGGACCGAACGGGCCGGCCCATCAACTCGGAGCGACACACTCGCACGCCACGGAAAATTTTTATGCCAGTGTACCTGGTCTCAAAGTTTGCACTCCGGCGACGCCGCGCGATGCAAAGGGATTGTTGAAAACCGCGATCCGCGATGACAATCCGGTGTTGGTACTGGAAGCGGAATTGCTCTACAGCTCAAAGGGTATGGTCGAGCCGCCGGATGAAGAATTGCTTATCCCGCTCGGCAAAGCGGAGGTCAAACGCGAAGGCAGCGATGTCACCGTTGTTTGTTATGCGCAAACTGTTCCGATTGCTCTAAAGGTCGCAGCGCAGCTCGAAGAGGAGGATATTTCCGCGGAGGTCGTCGATTTGCGCTCGATCAAACCGCTGGATGAGCGCGCGATTTTTGATTCCATCTCGAAAACGCATCGCGTGGTGATCGTTGAACAGGATCATCCATATTGCGGAGTCGGCGCAGAAATTTGCTACCGGATTCAAAAGGACATTTTTGATGAGCTCGATGCGCCGATTCTGCGCGTATCACAGGAGGATGTCCCAATGCCCTACAATGAACAATTGGAGCACCACGTCCTGCCAAACGCCGAAAAACTTTTCGCCGCCGTGAAAAAGGTTTGCTACGCGTGAAACCGGTTAAACAGTCACAAAACTTACAAGGTTATGCAGGCCTATTGTAACGATGTAACCTTTGTAACCCTGTAACTTTTCATTATGCCTGAGATCCAGATGCCCAAACTGAGCGACACGATGACCGAGGGAACTCTTGTCGCGTGGAAGAAAAAGAAGGGCGACCAAGTTTCGACCGGTGATGTGATCGCCGAGATCGAGACTGATAAGGCGACCATGGAATGGGAATCGCCCGAGGACGGTATGATCACCGAAATTTACGTGCAGGAAGGCGGCAAGGTGAACGTCGGCGACAAAATCGCATTCATCCGCGGAGACGCCGAAGAAGCACCGAAACACGACGTGCCGGCTCAGAAACAAGAAAAACAGCCGGACACTCCGCAACAAAAAGAGAAGAAGCAACAGGCCGAAACGGAAAAACCTGCGCCGGCAGAATCCAGGCAAAAAGAAACGGCACCCCCGCAGCAAAAAGACGCGACCATATCGGCGGCTCGATCCGAGGCGACGCAACCAGCACCTCAGGCGAAAGAAACAAAATCGGAAGAAGCCCGGGTGAAAGCGTCGCCTGTGGCACGGCGAATCGCGGCGGAACTCGGGGTGGACCTCTTCAGCGTGAAAGGTACGGGACCGGACGGACGGATTACCGAAACCGATGTTCGCGCTGCAGCTAAAACTGTAGCCTCGGGCGTTGACCGCGGCGGGGAAAAGCCCGCAACGAAAATGCCTGCTCCAGTTAAATCCGGCGAAAGTGCCCGGATACAGCTGTCTGGGATGCGCAAAATCATCGCGCAACGACTGGTGGAAAGTCTCGGCCCTGTGCCACACTTTTATCTCACCATCGACATCAATGCCGGCCCGCTGATGGAATCGCGTGAAGAGTTGAAATCGGCGGGCGAAGGCGCCGATGCAGCGAAAATTACGGTCAACGATCTTGTTCTCAAAGCGGCAGTCATGGCTGCGATGAAGGTGCCGCGCGTGAATGCCTCATTCGACAACGACGCGATCGTGCAGTACGCGGAGGTCGACCTTGGCCTCGCGGTTGCCATCGATGACGGATTGCTGACGCCGGTTATTCGTTCCGCGCAAGGCAAATCTCTTCGCGAGATCAGCGCATTAGCCAAGGACCTGGCGCATCGCGCACGTAACAAACGAATGAAACCGGAAGAATTTCAGGGCGGCACGTTCACGGTTTCAAACCTGGGCGGGATGGGCATCGACAGTTTTTCGGCTGTCATCAATCCGCCTCAAGGGTTCATCCTCGCCGTAGGCAAAGTCACAAAACTCCCGATTGTGGACGATTGCGATCAGGTCATGGTTGGACATCGCATGTCGATCACGATGAGCTGCGACCATCGAGTGATCGACGGCGCGCTCGGCGCCGAGTATCTCAAAGAATTGCGGCACCTGCTGGAAAACCCGGCGTTGCTGATGGTCTAAATCTGTAGCCGCTTTGCTGTGCGAAGCGCCGCTTCAGCACAAAAGGCCTCTGGCACGGGCGATCAGCTAGATCGCGGCAGTTTCCCACACCATGAAAGCGTCCAACGTCTGACGGGTTTTGTCGGTGACGAATTCAACCACGGTTGCATCATCCACAAAGCCGAGGACAGGCGTTGCGTCCGGAATCAAATCAAACGGATCGATCAGATAACTAAGGGCGGCAACGATCCACAAAAGCGCGTTACCCGGCACTTCGTCATACTCGCCGCGATGATGAGCCCGGACTAATCGCAGCATGGTTTGCAGATAAGGCCAGCATTCTTTAAATGGTTCTTTCGGTACTGCTGCGGCCTTTTTCGCGGCTTCGTTGAGAAGGGTTATCAGCGTATCAGAATCGTTGAGACAAGCTTTTGCATCGATCAGTGCCCTGGCGAATGCTTCGCTGCGAAGCGCCGGTTTACGGTACGGCACATTTTGATCAGAATTTTTCGCGGCAGACCGGGGCTTTGGTTCTGCTCGCGACTTCGTTCTCGGTGTTTTCATTTCGCGGAATCAAAACATTTCAATGCCCATATGAGAAGCAGATTCGTGCTGCGCAACTGATTATGGTTTTGTTGCGAGGATCAGCGGTGACGGTCCGGGCGCTTGCAGCTTTCGCACTTTTTTGAACCCGGCATCCTCCAGCCACGCTTTGATTTCGTTGAAGCTGAACGTGTTGCCCTTTTCAGTGTTGACGAGCATTTGAACGGCAAACATCAGTGAGTGAAGCGGTTTGGTGCGATGATCATTCACCAGCCATTCAGCAACAGCGATGGTGCCACCTGATCTCAAAGCGCGAAAAACTTTCTTCAGCAATCGGCGACCGCGTTGTTCTCCTTCGCTGTGCAGAATATGTCCAAGTGTCGCAAGATCGTAGCCGGTCTCAAAATTCGCTTCTGACAAGTCGCCTTCGATGAAATCGAAACGATCGTGCACCCCGAATTTGTTTGTGATCCGTTTTGTTGTTGGAATCATTCCTGGCCAATCTACCGCCGTCACCCGCACTCGTGCTGATTTCTGGGCTGCGGCGATCCCCCAGATACCCGAACCCGCGGCAAGATCGAGGATGCGCAATTCCTCCTTCGTATTTGCCACTTTCAGGTGATCGGCAAGTTTTTGTGCGCCGGGATAACTCATCGGGATGATTGTCTCAACGAGCTGACTGAAAAATTCAGTCCCATCGGTTTCCTGATTTACAGCGACTGCCGGTTGGCCGCCCCGCACGATCTCGCTGAGGCGCAGCCAGCGCGAAGCCATTACTGGTAAAATCGAGCCGAAAAATCCGGCGAGCGAGCCCGGCTTGTCGCTCATGAGAAATGCCTGGCTCTCTGGCGTGAGAGAATATTTCGACTGGCGATCTTTCTTCAGCAGGCTCAAGCCGACAAGCGCGTCCATGATCGCCCGCAACCCTCGCATGGACGCGCCTGTCTTTTTCTGGAGTTGCTCAACGCTCTTGGCTCCGGTCTCCAACGCGTCGAAAATCTTATTGTTTACAGCCGCGCTGATGATCAACGGCGGAGCGTAAGCGAATCCCAACTGCTGGAGGCGTTCCGGCGTAAGCTTTTTCATTTCGTGCTGTTTCATAGGTGAATCACAACTAATTCGAAACGTTCCTTCGTCCAGCCGGATGTATCTCCGAGGGCCGCCGCCTGATTGATCCGCTGTCGAACAGCACAATTTCCCGGTGTTTGCAGTTCCGCGTTGACGCGCTCCCGTCCGAACCGCCTGAAGGCGGAACTGCAAACCCTATGCGGTGTCTGTAGCCGAACGCTTGAGCTTCATTTAGAATCCGAGCAAATGAGCGCAACGTGGAAAACGCGCGAAGAAATGGAAGAGGGGGAGCGCACAGCACTCGCTTCGTTTGCTCAAAAATCCGGCGATTCGCGCGGGCGGCGGTACCCCCAGGCTAGTCATGCCTATCGCACTGAGTTTCAGCGCGATCGTGCCCGCATCATTCATTCGCGCGCGTTCCGCCGGTTGGAATACAAGACGCAGGTTTTTCTGAACGGCACCGGCGATCATTTGCGAACGCGCCTGACGCATTCGATCGAAGTGGCGTCGATCAGCCGCACCATTACGCGAGCGTTGCGTCTGAATGAGGATTTGGCGGAAGCAATTGCACTCGCGCACGATCTGGGTCATTCGCCGTTTGGACATTCTGGCGAGGAGATGCTGGCTGAATGCATGCGCGAACACGGCGGGTTCGATCACAATTGCCAGAGTGCGCGTGTGGTCGAATTACTGGAAACGCCGTATCCGGATTTCCCGGGATTGAACCTGACATTGGAAGTGCGTGAAGGTCTGCGCAAGCATGAGCGGCCTTATAAAATGGATGAAGTAGCGCATGCGTCCCGCTTGAAAGATAAGAAGGCAGAGGATCGCCCCACTTTGGTGGAATACCATTGTGCATCGTTGGAAGCTCAGGTTGCAGATCTGGCGGACGAGATCACGTATTATAGTCACGACCTTGATGACGCTCTTGATTTCGAAATCCTGACGCCAGCGCAGCTGGAAGAGAATGAGGTTTGGCGGAACAGTCATGGCGCGGTGCTGGCGCGTTATACCAACACGCGCCAACCGGACCTGCATAAACTCATCATCCGCGACATCATAGATCGCCAGGTGCACGACCTCGTTGCGACCAGCGCTCAAATGATTGCTAAATCCGGCGTTGGCAGCGCAGATGACGTGCGACAGCAAACGATGCCGTTGATTCGGTATAGCGATGAATTGGCCGAAGCGAATCGGGCGCTCCGGAAGTTTTTGTATCAAAATGTGTATTACCATCCACGCGTCGCGGAAGTGAACCAACGCGCTTGCGAAATGCTGCGACGGGTTTTCGAAACCTATCTTGTCGATCCCGACAGACTGGGGGAGGGCGCGATGAGACGAGTCGAAAAAGAGGGGCTACATCGCACAGTTTGCGATTACATCGCCGGAATGACGGACCGGTATGTAATGGAAGAATATGCGCGGATAGGCGATGCAGTGGTGGAGTAATGGAGTGATGGCTTAGCAAAACTCAAAACTCCAAAACTCCATGGAATCCGTTGCCGTCAGGCGGCAGCGTTGCCGGTTTCGTCACGCAGATATCTGATGAGAAACCGGAGTCGCTGGTTGAGCGACTTTTCTTCGAGAAGATGTTGCCGACGCAATGGATCGTTTACGAATGTCGAGCCCATAAGGTCCGCTAGCATCTCCAGATCGCGTAATTCCGAAAGATACTGATCCAGTTTTGCGGGCAGCTGACGGCGATCGTGTTTGAGGCTGCCGTACAGCTCGAGAACTTTTGTGCCGAGCGCTTCAGTTTCAACCGTGGTCGGGTCACGCGATTCGACCGCATCGATCGTCGCGATCGGAAATGGCTTTTCCTGTTCGAAACTTGTGAAACGCACTCGTTGCAGGCCTTGCAGAATCAAATTCGATGTGCCGTCGCTGCGTTCGACACACGCGCGAATCAAGCCGGCGGTGGCGCGGTGGAAAAAATCCTCCGTGGCATGCCAGTCCGAACAACTCGGCTTGACCAGCGTCACGCAAAACATGCGATGCTCTTTAAGCGCATGCTCGAGCATCTCGCGATATCGCGGCTCGAAAATGTAGAGCGGCAGCAGTGCATGCGGAAACAACACGGCTCCGGGAAGTGGCATCACTGGTAGTTGTTCCGGTAAAGTGACGGAAGAAGACATGGTGTTTTCCTGTTTAACGATATGTGCCTCGCGGAAAGAGCAAGCGAGGTCGTTACACTCAAGACGTATCAACGGTCATTCCGGGTGAAGCGGAGTTGGAACGCAGCCCCGAAAGCTATTCAGGCGAGGCCCGGCTTTCAAATCCCGTCGCGTCAGATTTTACGGGATCCATCGACTTCGCTGCACTCCGCTCAGGATGACCGGCTGCGATAGCTACGATTCACGGATTACGGCGCCGATCAATTCCAAGTGCCCGGAGTTGTTCCAGCGACAGCTGTCCTTCGATGTCGGTCATCGCACCGACCGATGCGTAAACCAGCACCGAGCCGGCGCGCGCCAGCACGACCCGGGAAATCGCTCCAAGTTTGCCGATGCCCATCACCGCAAGCGCGAGATTCAACCGGTTGTGTGTGATGAATGCGAGCAGACGTCCGAGCTCGATCGGTGTATCCATGCGTGTGGCAACTTTGAAAATATCCGCACCATAAGATTTCGCCTCGCGCGCTTTGGCCGCGAGGATCCACGAACTCGGCGTCGACTGGAAATTGTGGAACGAAACGATTCGCCCGATGTTTTTGTTTTCGGCCAACCCGGCAAAAGACCGTAGCGTATGCGCTGAACGTAACTCGACGTCGATGTAACTGGCGTGGCTCAAAAATCGAGCGAGCAGATCCCGTCGCTGCCGCAGGCCCAGGTTTCCCGAGCCGCCTTCGCGCGGATGTCGCGCGGTGATGATGAGCGGCGCGCGCAACTTCGGGAGCAGCTCTTCCACGGTATCGGCGACAGCCGCCAGGCGATCCAAGCGCAGCTCGAAAAAGTCTGGCGGCCTTCGCATCCGCACGGCGCGATCCACATCGGCGCGCGACGCAATCACGCCGACGATCTGCGGACGCTCAACCCTCGGAAGCGACGTCATTCTTTCGGCCTTAACGGTGCAATCATTCTCTCGACATATTTGGCGAGGATGTCGAACTCAAGGTTAACGAGATCACCGGTCGTCGTACGATCAAGGTTGGTGTGCCGCTTGGTATAGGGAATGATCCAGACGGTGAAGCTTCGCGAAAGAATTTCCGCGACCGTCAGACTGATTCCGTTGATGGCGATTGAGCCCTTGGGAGCCACGTAATCCCGAACATTCCCGTCTAGTTCGATTTCGAGTCGAAAATCTGCGCCTTTTGGGTCGAAGCTTATGACAGGCGCGACGCAATCAACGTGGCCTTGAACGAAATGTCCGCCGAGGCGGCTATCGGCGCGCAAGGCGCGCTCCAAATTGACAGGGCTATTTTGGCGCAACTGACTGAGATTGGTGCGAGCAATTGTTTCCTCGAGAAGATCGAATGTTAACTGCTCGCTGTCCCGCGAAGTTATGGTTAAACAGCAGCCATTCACGGCGATACTCTCCCCGGGGCTGGCGTCCTTGGCAGTTCGAGGAGCCGCGATTTGCAACGCGGCGCCGTGACCGCCGGTGTGCACGGCTGCGACTGCGCCAACCTCTTCGATTAACCCGGTGAACATGATTACGGCAGGATTCGCTGGATAGTTACACCCTTACATGGGATTTACGATTCGACGATTTAGCGTTGCAAAGCTAATTAACGGTGACGTACATCCGCCGGTGAAGCCGGGACACTGCGTGCCCGAACGGCTTGGATGAACAGATCATTTGTCTAATGGCATGCCTAACGAGTTCTTATGCCTTCACGGTTAAACAAAATCCCGCTGACAATCTTTCAACGTTTTTTCCGCACGGAAACATTCGGCGGTCTCGTTCTGTTAGGTTTTGCTCTTGTTGCCCTCGCGATTGCCAACTCGCCTCTGGCTGAAGCTTACAGACATCTTTGGGAAATACCGCTCACGATCGGGTTTCCTCCGCATGAGCTGTCGTTGAATCTCCGCGAATGGATCAATGACGGTTTAATGGGCGTCTTCTTTCTCCTGGTCGGGCTCGAGATCAAACGAGAATTGCTGGCTGGCGAATTGTCCTCGCCCCGGCAGGCAGCACTTCCGATTGCTTGCGCAATCGGAGGCATGGTTGTGCCCGCGGTGATCTATTTGCTTTTCAATCCGGGTGGGGTGGGCGCGCATGGTTGGGGCATCCCGATGGCGACTGACATAGCATTTGCCCTGGGGACGCTCAATTTGATCGCTCCGCGGGCACCCATCGGGGCAAAAGTGTTGCTGACCGCCCTGGCGATCGTCGACGACATGGGAGCGGTACTCATTATCTCAATTTTTTATTCGCAGGCGATGATGTGGAGCGCGCTGGCCGGTGCAGCGCTGACTTTGCTCGTGCTGATTGCATTCAACATGATCGGCATTCGGCGTCTGTGGCCTTACCTGCTGGTCGGAGTCGTTCTATGGTTTTTTGTTCATGCCTCCGGAGTGCATGCCACGATTGCCGGAGTTGTTCTCGCCTTTACGATTCCTGCGCGTTCGCGTATCAACGCGCAGGAATTCTCTACCGAAGCACGCTCCCTGCTGGATCGATTCGATCGCACTGAAACTGGCGACTTTCTGGTTTTGACCAGCAAAGGACAACAGGAAGCGGTGTTTGCGCTTCAGCGTGCCAGTGGAAGCGTGACTGAACCGATACTCAGGCTCGAGCAGGCATTGCACAAGTTCTCCGCATTTGTAGTGATGCCGTTGTTCGCGTTTGCGAATGCCGGCGTCAAAATTGATCTATCGCTGCAACATGCAGAGATTGGGTTTGGCATATTGTCAGGGCTAATGTTCGGGAAACCACTTGGAATAATGATGTGTGCGTTCATCGCGGTGAAGGCGGGAATTGCGAAGCTTCCGCGAGGTGTGAACTGGGGATCTTTGCTCGGGTATGCGACCCTTGCCGGAATCGGGTTTACCATGTCGCTCTTCATTGCCATGCTGGCGTTCGAGGACCAGGAGTTGATCGATGCTGCGAAGCGAGGCGTTATTCTTGGTTCACTTCTTGCAGGAACAATAGGCGCAGTATTGCTGAAGATTGGTCGACCTTCACGCGATGTTAACTAGTTCGCAAAAGTCCCACGTGTCTCGCGCAAGACCTGCGTCGGTTGTGGTAGGATCGCAAACCGGTCGGGTTGGCATTTTCTGCCCCATTCTTTTTCTCTCTGGCGCTGGCGCACTTATTTTCGAAACGCTATGGCTGCGGCTCAGTGGTCTGGCATTCGGAAACTCAGTGTGGGCTGCGGCGTTGATTCTTTCCAGCTTCATGGCGGGCCTGGCACTGGGGAATGCGCTGGCTGCATCAACAAGGATTGTTCGGGCACGACCGTTGAAAGTCTATGCGGCGCTCGAACTGCTCGTAGCATTTTTTGGCTGCACGATTGTCTTTGGCCTTCCAATCCTTGGCGACCTGATGCGGCCGCTGTGGCAACTGTTGTGGAGTCATCAGCCGATGCTCCTGGGGCTGCGATTCGTTGTTTCATTCCTGATTTTGCTCCTGCCGACAACTGCGATGGGTTTGACGCTGCCGGTGATCATCGAAGATCCGCTGCTGCGACAAACTGAATTTGGTCGAGCAATCGGATTTCTGTATGGATCAAACACACTGGGAGCGATGCTGGGAGCCATCCTCAGCGAAGCTTATTTGATCGGCGCATTTGGACTTTACGGGACGAGTATTGCGGCGGGCACAGCGCTCTGCATTGCTGCAGCGATCGCGTTGGCAGTCGCGAAATGGGGAGCGGTCCGACGCGTAACCCTGGAAAGCAGCGACCTACGCGCGCATTCCAAATTTCCGTTAAGCTTCGGCGTTAGTTATCAGGCGCCGTGGCGTCTGCTTTTCGTCAGCTTTGGGACGGGTTTAATCTTCCTGGCACTCGAAGTGATTTGGTTTCGTTTCCTGAAGCTGTATGTCGCTTCGCTGTCGACTGCTTTTGCCATCATGCTCGCGATTGTGTTGGGAGGAATTGCAGTCGGCGGTCTCGTCGCTGGCGCAGTTTCGCCCTCTCGCCGTTCGAAGCAACTGCTCGCAATCCTCTTGCTGGCCACTGCGACTCTCGTGTTGCTCACATATTTAGTCTTCCCCGGCGAATTGATCCGCGCGCCGACTGGCGTATTCGATCTTCGGTGGTGGCAGATCGCGGTTCTTTGTCTCGCGCTGATGTTTCCGGTCGCTTTGCTTTCCGGCATTCTGTTTCCGCTCATTGCAGCTGAGGTGCAGGCGCGTGTGGGCGACCGGATGAACAGTGCCGGACTCACCACACTGCTCAACACCGCTGGTGCGGCGATCGGTCCATTACTCGCCAGTTTTGTTTTGCTGCCTGCGTTGGGCTTCCAAACCAGTCTGATTTTGTGCGCTGCCGCATATGCCTTGCTGAGCTTAATGGTGACCGAACGCGCAGCGTGGTCATTTCGGCGGCCTGTCGGAATAACCGTCATTGCGCTTTGGGCCATGCTCATTCTGGGTTTGATCTTTTTCCCGTACAGACGCGACGCGGCGCATTTCGCACACGCAAGTCGCCCCTACGAACTCGATGGGCAGGGCCGCGTGCTGGCACGCGTTGCGAAACGGATTGAGGGCACATCGGACACCTGGCAGTTGCTGCGACGCGATTTGTTTGGCGAGCCGTACTATTACCGGTTGTTAAGCGACGCCTTCTCGATGTCGGCTACAAACCCGCGCAACCAGCGCTACATGCGTTTGTTCGCGTACCTTCCATTGGCGTTCAATCCCGCGGCAAAAGATGTGCTGCTCCTTTGTTACGGATGCGGCGTGACCGCGGATGCGTTTACCCGGAAATCTACTGTCGAACGGATCGACATTGTCGATATCTCGAAAGAAGTATTTGCGCTAAGCGATTTTTATTCCGGTATCAATTACTCCAATCCGCTGCAAGATTCGCGCGTCCACGCTATCGTGCAGGACGGACGGTTTTTTCTGCAGGCCAGCCCGCAAAAATACGACGTGATTTCGGGAGAACCGCCTCCGCCAAAAATGGCTGGCGCAGTGAATCTCTACACCCAGGAATTCTTCTCGCTCATGCGCGGCAAACTAAAAGAAAACGGAATCGCGACCTTTTGGCTTCCGATCAATCAATTGAGGATGGAGGAAACGAAAGCGATCCTGCGCGCCTTTCATAACGCGTTTCCAAATGCATTGGTCTGGGGCGGCCCAGATCAAGACTGGGTGATGATGGGCATCAATGGCTCCGGCGTTAGAACGACTGAAGACGAGTTTTGGCGACTCTGGAACGATCCGAAGACGGGCGCAGACTTGCGAACGATTGGAATCGAAGTGCCGCAGCAATTAGGCGCGCTGTTTTTGATGGACGGCGATGAAATCGACCGAATCACCCACGATGTCGCGCCGCTCACCGACGCTTATCCCAAGCGCTTGTCGGATCAGACATGGGACGATGAAGCAAACCATCGCTTCGCCCTAAACTTTATGACCGCACCAGCGGCGGCACAGCGTTTTACTGAGTCATCGATAATAAAACGAATCTGGCCCGAATCATTCAATCGGGCAGCTGCTGAGATGGATTCGTTCTTTGCGGTTCGGCAGACGCGGTACCTTTCTGAGGCCATTGGGAGCAACAAGCTCGCAGAGCTCGACTTGTATCTGCGTCATTCGCGCCTTCGAATACCGGTGCTGGAGGTCCTAGGAAGCGATGCGTTGCGGGTGTCGATCGCCGATCGTGTCGCCAAGACTTCCGCAACGCTGCCACCAGAAGTCGTGCCTGATCTGATCGCAGCAGCGCTGGCGCAGCGGAACATCGACAAAGCGATTCAGTTGTTGGAGGACAAAAAAAATGACGGGGTGCTCGGCGCCGACGACACATTTCTGCTCGCGTACCTGTATTGCATGAATGGAAATGTGGACAAAGCCGAGAGCTTTGTTGCCGCCAACGCTGCCGCGATAAAGAACAATTCATTTGCCGGGTGGGTTTGGGACAAATTGCGATCCGATTTCGGATTTCATCCGCCTGCCAATTAAATCGGCTACTCCAGTCTTCGAATTCTCGGTCAATTCATTTTTGATGCGTCGACACGCGTTTTTTATCGGATTGTTCGTCTTTATCGCGGTAGCGCGTTTCACAATTCTGTTCGCATCGCAAACCCACGTCCACAGTGACGAAGCGATCATCGGCCTCATGGGTAAGCACATTCTGGAAGGACGTCATTTTCCTTTCTACATGTATGGCCAGCCATACAATGCCGGTGCGGCGTGGGAAGCTTATCTCGCAGCAGCTGCGTTCGCGTTGTTCGGCGTCGGAGTAATTCCGTTAAAAGCCTGCGTCGTGGCTTTATCGCTGATATGCCTGTTTGTGTTTTATCGAACGGGTTGCGCCTTGTACGACGGACGCACAGCCGTCTTCGCCACGTTGGTTTTTGCCCTCACTCCATCGCTTCTCAAATGGCACTTCCAAGTGAGAGGTTATTCCTGGTACTTTCTTTCGATTGCTGTTCTAACGCTGCTTTTTGCATCGATCGAATCGAGTTCGGTACCGACGCGAAGAACTTTAGCGCTCTTTGGTCTGGCCAGTGGCCTGAGCATCTGGTGCCTCGAGTTGGCGCTCCCCGTGCTCGCCGGGCTATGGCTGTTATTGATTTTGCGCCGCAGGATTTCGTTCAGTAACGCTCCGGTCGTTCTGATCGGATTCCTGCTGGGTTATGCGCCGGTCATTGTGTTTAACCTCGCTCATCGCCTGAGTAACTGGCGATACGTTGTTTTTGAACGACCGGGCGGCGGATTTTCGGCTCTCGTTCATCTTTCTAATTGGCGCCGGATTTTTTTGGATGAAATGCCGAAGTTCTTCGGACCGGACACGGTTCTTTGGTACTACAACGAGAAACAGCCAGTCGGGTACGTATTCTACGGGGTGACCCTGTTCGCTCTTGCTGTCGCTATGTGGCCTTTCGTGAAATCGCCTGGAAAAATTGTGCGCGCCCTGCGCGGGGATTTAACAGACGCCCGGCAAAAATCGGATGTCGATATGGTTCTGCTCACGGCAGCGTCTTTCGTCCCTTACATGACCCAGCTTCCCGGTGTGCCAAGCTATTTCCTGGGGGGATGTTTTTTCCTGGCAATGCTCACAGGGCGAATGTTGGAACGAGGCTTTTCTTCCTCGATGCCATTACCGCGCGTCGGCGCGGCCGCCGGGCTCGCAATAATTTTGTTCGCGGGACTTTTTGTTCTCGTCCGCGTCGGACTAACAAATCAGATCGAGACGCTCTCCCTCTGCCAGGACGGGAAAACCTACTGCATGACACGAATTTCCTCAGCGGACATCGACGGAGTTCATCGCGATTTGAAGCAGCGGAATGTGACTTCAGTGTGGACCACGATCTCGTTTATTTATCCGTTGCTGTTCGAGAGCGGTGAAACGCTAGCCGTCTCTAACGAAATATTAGAAGCACCCTACCGTGTTTATCCACACGACGTCCCGTGGCGCGAACCCAGACGCGACCGTGAGGCAGCATTCGTCGTTGAAACCAATGCGGCCATTCGATCTCTTGTCGAAACGCGTTGCGAACAGGTCTTCGGCTCACCGCCATCGGCGCGCGGTTACGGAAAACTTACCGTAATCTCCAATCGCTGAATTCTGGCGCGCGACTGCCCTGACATGCGCGCCAACACGCTTCCGAAAGAAGGTGAAAAGTGTTTCGCTGCCAGGCCTTGTGGCATGGGTGTGGTGGAACAATTTCAAAGGCGCGAACCAAAAAAATTCAAAAAAAAGCTTGTCAGGGCATTACATGTTCCGCTAGAGGGGAACTCCGACCGACAAATGCCCTTATTTTGTCGTTCAAAAAAAGTTCAAAAAAGTGAAAAAAAAGCTTGTCAGGGTGTTAGAAATTTAATAAGCCTGTCGAAACCTAACCAAACCAATGGAGAAACTAATGACACAAAACGCACTAAAAACGTTTAGATCCGTTCGTCTCGCTTTGATAGCGGGGCTCGGATTCTCATTAACGCTTGCGTCGAACGCATTCGCGCAATTGCCGGCTCCGGCCGTGCCTGCCGAGCCAGGAGCTCCTCCGCCGTCCACGGCTGAGGTCGAACGCGTCGTCGTGACCGGTTCAAACATTCCCACAGCGGAAGAGACCGGCCCGAACCCGGTGGACACGTACCGGCCGCAAGACATCGAGAAATTGGGTATCCGTAACGCGACCGACCTTCAGGAGTTCATTCCGCAACAAGCGGGCGGAACGGTCAACCTGAACATCGGCAACGGCGGCGACGGCACCATTCAATTTAACCTGCGCGGTCTGTTGCCGAAGGAAACGCTGGTCCTGATCGACGGCAAACGAGTCGCATACGGTTCGTTGGCCAGCGCTGGATTCAGCGGCGGCCCGGACATCAACCTGATCCCATTCTCAATGGTTGATCACGTGGACATCCTCAAGGATGGCGCCTCGGCCGTGTACGGTTCCGATGCGATCGCGGGCGTGGTCAACTTCTTCCTGGTCCACAAATTCCGTGGCTTGGAAATCGGTGGCACGTATGGAAATACCAATCTGGGAGCTTCCAATGAGATGGGTGAATGGAACGCCTGGATCAAGGCTGGAACCGGTGACGATAAGACGGACATCGTTGTGATCGCCGATTTCTGGGAGCGCCTGGGTGGCGTATTCAGCCGTGACCGCGATATCTCGTCGAACGGATTCTTTGTACCGTTTGGAGGCTTCGACGCACGCAGCGGCAACGAGCCTGGTCGTGTGCAAAGCCGTCGTCTATTGCCAAGGATGTTCTTCGCTCCTATCGGCCCAACTCAATTCGGGGTAAACTCTCCGCTGCCGCATTCGGCGCCGAACGCGGCCAATTCGCCATTCTACAAGAACCCGTTTGCGGTCAATCCGAACGCATATCCCGGTTCACCTGGTATTTTGAATCCGAATGGCTTCAACGCACCCGGCTTTACCCAAACCGGCCCTAAGTATAGGGGCGGCGGCGATTACTTCTTCTACAACTTTGCCGCGGTTACGCCTGCGTTGCCTCCGGGAGATCGCCAGGTGTATTATGGTTCGTTTACCCGCGACTTGTGCGACAAATACCTGACCGTATTCGGCGATTTCAAATACGCGCGTTCATACTTCAATTCGTCCCTGGCAGCTGCGCCGTTCACACCTGATCCGTTCCACAACGGAAATACCGGGACGTTCTTCAGTCCCAGTGGTATCAGCGTACCAATCAGCAATCCATTTAATCCGTTTACTATTGCAGACGCGACGATTCCAAACTTCTTCCCTGACGGGTCTGGTCTCCCGGTTACAACCGGCGTTCGATTCCGCTCCGTCCAGGACACAGGTCAAAGAAGCGAGAAATTCACCTACTGGGATCAGTTGTTTGACGTCGGCCTGCGCGGTGAAATGGGCTGGATCGCCGACTACTTCAAAACCTGGAACTGGGAAGCAGGTTTCCGGTATTCGCGAAACGAAGGCCAGGACCTTTCGGTGGGTGAAGTTAGCCAGCCTGGTTTGAGGCAGGCACTCTTGGATACAGATCCTGCCACAGCGTTTAATCCGTTCATGGGTCTCAACGGCGTAAACACCGGTGCGGCTAGAGGGCAGGTGTATGTGACACTGCATAACTCCGGTGAGTATGAATTGCCGATATACTACGCCACCTTTAATGGCGACCTGTTCAACTTGCCCGCCGGCCCGGTGTCGTTCGCAATCGGTGGTGAGTACGATGCACCGCGATTCACGCGTGATCGGGATGCATTGAACCAGACGTTTAACACGATCGGTTCGACCGACGGTCAAAGCTATAAAGTCAATCGAGACATCTGGGGGATCTACGAGGAAGTGCGAGTGCCATTCACTAGCCCTACCTGGAACTTCCCCGGCTTCTACAGCTTTGAGGTAGACTTCGCGGAGCGCGAAGAATGGTACAGCACCAACACCTCGGCGGTGTTGCCTTCCGGATTGTTCCCGAAGGTGGATGCGTTCCACAGCACGTATGATGCGCAGAAACCAAAGGTCTCGATACGGTGGCAACCAATGGATCCCAAATACATCGGTGCGCTCACACTGCGCGGCAGTTACACTGAGGCTTTCCACGCGCCGACCCTCTCTGAGGTGACTCCTGCTTCCTCGCAAAACTTCCCGGTTGTGGCCGATCCGTTTTCTACTCAGACCGAGCCACAGATCGAGGAGCGAGTACTGGGTAACCCGGCTATACATCCGGAAGTGGCGTATGAGTGGACGTACGGAGCTGTTTACAGCCCGAAATGGGTGAAGGGATTAACACTGAGCGCCGACTGGTGGCACATCGATATGCGCGATATCGTGGCAACGCTCGGTGCGCAAACTATCATCCTGGAGAATCCACCGCCAAACAATGGCGCGTCGAGCGTGTTCGGCCCTGGCGGAACAGCAGTATTCCGTTCCGCGGGTAATAACCCGAATGAACCCGGACCGGTCGACTTGGTTATCGATCCGAACAATAACCTCTCGGGCGCCGTCTTCGAAGGCCTCGACTATGAAGCAATCTATATTCTGGATTCGTCGATCTTCGGTCATGGCGACTTTGGTAGGTTCACGACTACGGTGAACGGCACCTGGCTGTCGCGAGCTGAGTTCCAAGCTGCGCCTGGTGTCAAACGAGTCGGCATCGCCGGTGAATTCCTGCCTCCAGCGTTTGCGTTAACGAGTTCGCTGCCATGGCACCGTGCTAACTTCAGCCTGTTCTATGATGGCCCGGCAGATACATGGATGCAGGGTTTGGATGTCGGCGCGATCGTCCACTGGACCGGCCAGTATGAAGATGATAACGCCAGTCTGACAGGCTCGACGAAACTGAACATGCCGAGGAGTGGTCCGCTGGGCGGCACAAGTCTCAACCCGCCGAATGGTAATGAAATACGGGCGCGCAAAGTGTCCGCTCTCACCACCCTCGACCTGCTGTTCAACTACACGTTCAATCTGCCACCACCTGCGCCAGCAGAAGTGCCCGGTTTCGCCAAGGATGGGGGCAAGAACGTGAGGACGCATGATGGGAAAGAGAAGAACGTTGTCCCTGTATCGACGGCCGAGTACGGTTGCAGCAACTGGAAGTGGTGGCTCAACAACACCACTGTGACGTTGGGCATGCAGAACGTAACGGACGAAGATCCGCCGTTCGTGGCAGGAAGCTTCGAGAACGGATACGACGAATCACTTACGACGATCAAAGGTCGGTTCTGGTACGTCGGCTTGAAGAAGCGATTCTAAGAACTCAAACATTGTTAATTCACAGCGGCCGGGCTCTTTCGAGCCCGGCCGTTTTGCTTTTCAGGTGTGCACAAATTCAATCGCGTCGAGATACGTCGAGACAATTGCTCTCGTGGGAACGTTGCGTCGTTTTGATTTCGACTTTTCGTGCTCCGGGAAACATCTCAGGATTGATTTTCGCGGCGCTTTGAGAGAAACTTGCCTCCGCTAAGGAGAAGGCATGCAGTTCGTCCCGGGGATTTCATCTGCGCAAACAATGCCTGCCGCGTCAGCGCCGGCGGCGGCTGGCCGCAAGTCCGGCTTGTGGATTCTCGATAGTTGGCGGGACCTGGTTCTTTACGTCTGCACACCGTTGTTCCTGGTGCCGATGTTCATCGCGGCGCAGGGATTCTGGAGCGCGGAGGACATTTATCTCTTCGTCGCGGCGTTCGGTGCGATGGGTCATCACCTGCCTGGAATGATTCGAGCGTACGGCGACCGTGCGTTGTTCGAGCGTTTCCGGTGGCGCTTCATTTTCGCGCCGATCTTTTTGATCGTTGTTTGCGCGGCCTTTTCCGTCTGGGATCTGAAGGGCATCGTGCTCGTCGCTTTTATATGGGGCGTTTGGCACGGCATGATGCAAACGTATGGCTTCTGTCGGATTTACGATGCGAAAGTCGGATCCTTTGCCGAGATAACGCGGCGCCTCGATTTTGCGGTTTGTGCGATTTGGTTCGCAACAGCTGTGCTTCTTTCCCCGCAGCGAATGACCGATACGCTGGAAACGTATTACTCCGCAGGCGGACCCTTGATTGCACCAGCGGTTCTTCGCGCGGGGCAACAGGGTTTGCTTGGAGTGGCACTTCTGGTTTCAGCGCTGTTCCTCGCGAATTTTGTTTGGATGTGGAGCAGTGGAAAGCGGCCGAGCCCAGTTAAGGTCGTGCTCCTCGTCACAAGCATTTCATTTTGGTGGTATTGCAACAATGTCGTGGCGAGCGTGCTCGTAGGCGTGGCTTTGTTCGAAGTGTTTCACGATGTGCAATACCTCTCGCTGGTGTGGATTTACAATCGGAAACGAGTTGAGAGCGACAGTTCCGTGGGCGGGTTCATGCGCTTTGTGTTTCGGCGCAGTGGAGCGCTGGTGGGAGTTTACATCGGCTTGGTGCTCGCCTATGGCGGGCTGAGTTTGTCCAAATCATTTGTCGGCATCGATGCGGTTAAAAATATTCTTACCGGTGTGGTAACTGCATCGGCACTGCTCCATTTTTATTACGACGGATTCATTTGGAAGGTGCGGGAGAAATCCACGCGGCAATCGCTCGGTATCGCCGGGGGAACAGCAGATGTTTCGTTAGGCGGTTTTCTACCGGGTTGGGCTTGGCACGGCGCAAAATGGGTCGCTATTTTCGTGGTTCCCGTCGGGCTGCTGTGGTTTGCCGAAATCCGAAGCGGCCGCGGCAAACTCGAACGATTGGGCGCGATTGTTGCAGACCTTCCGACTAGCGCGCGAGCGCACGTTAACTACGGGACTGAGCTCCAGGAGGCCGGGCGGCAGGACGAAGCAGTGAAGCAATTCACTGAGGCGATACGTTTGAATCCCGGTTCAGCGAAGGCTCACGTTAGCCTGGCATCACTGTTGACGACGAACGGAGAGCTCGGCGAGGCAGAAAGTCATTTTGAACAAGCATTACGGATAGAGCCGAAGAACGCTGAATACCACTCGGGCTACGCGTATCTCCTGGACCAACTCGGCCGAAAGGACCAGGCGGCAGCTGAATCAGAGACCGCGATTCGGTTGGCCCCGAAGTCTCCACAGGCACACTACGGCTATGGCGCGTTTCTGGAAAAACACGGACAGCCGGGAGCAGCGATGGCGAAATATCGCCAGGCGTTGCAGTGCGATCCCAATTACGTCGATGCCCATATCGATCTCGGCAATTTGCTCTTTGAAACCGGCCAGACTGTCGAAGCGAAGGACCATTTTCAGAAGGCGTCCATGCTGAATCCGAAACTTGCGCAGCCGCACAATTATCTTGGCAAAGTTTTCATGCGCGAGGGCAACATACCGCAGGCGATAGATCAATTCGAAGAAGCGTTGCGTCTTCATCCTGATTTTCCTGAGGCGGAGGAGAACCTGCGCATTGCCAAAGGCACCAGCGCTCAGTCTCGCTGACGCCAATTGCACGGATTGCCACTAATTCGGTACCGTTAAGGCTAAGTCTTGGATCAATTCCGGTCAGTTAATGAAGTTCGTGTCTCCGTGTGGAGACGGAGCTGGTTTTGGGCGCTTCTCTTAGCCGCTTCCGTTTTTGTTGCCTATTCCCAGGTTTTTGGGGCGGGCTATATTTGGGACGATGAATCGCATCTCACGCGGAACCTCTGCGTGATCGGTCCGTTTGGCTTGAAGGAGATCTGGACCACCGCTCAGGCGGTCTATTACCCGCTCGTATTAACCACCTTTTGGACGCTGCACAGATTCGTCGGCCTAAATCCGTTTCCATATCATTTTCTTAACGTCGTGTTACACGCCGCTTCGGCCGTTTTGCTTTGGCGCGTTCTGCAGTTACTCAGAGTGCGCGGCGCATGGCTTGGCGCTGCACTTTGGGGTCTGCATCCAGTAATGGTGCAGTCGGTTGCATGGGTCACTGAGTTGAAGAACACGCAGTCGTGCGTCTTTTATCTCTTATCGGCTCTCTGGTTTTTGAAATGGCAAGACCGAAGGACAGAAGTCGCTACCTCGGATCTTACATCGAACCGATCGAAAGCGATTCACTTCCCGGGGCCATTGGTCTTATCGCTGATTTGTTTCGTTCTCGCGACTCTAAGCAAACCTTCTGTGGTAATGCTGCCCATCGTGCTTGCGCTCTGCATCTGGTGGATGCGTGGAAGGATTCGCTTGCGCGATTTGTTCAGTCTAATTCCATTCGTCCTGATCTCAGCGCTCGCCAGTGCGTGGACGATTTGGGAGCAGAGATTTCATGCACACGCAATCGGTCCAGAGTGGGACCAGACCTTGCCGGAGCGCCTGATTATCGCTGGTAAAGCGATTTGGTTTTATGCCGGTAAACTGTTGTGGCCGCATCCGTTAATCTTCATCTATCCCCGGTGGGAAATTGATTCGTCGAATGTCGTTGCATATCTGCCATTCCTCGCAGCATTAGCCGCCCTGCTTGTCTTATGGTTTATCCACGCGAATTGGGGTCGGGCTCTGTTCTTTGCTGCCGCTTATTATGTCGTTTCTCTGTTTCCTGTGCTCGGTTTTTTCACAGTCTTTTTCTTTCGTTACTCATTTGTCAGCGATCATTTTCAATACTTGGCGAGCATGGGGCCGCTGGCGTTGGCCGGAGCAGGTATCACAACCGTTATCAATCGCGTCTGTTCGACGCCGACGGTATCGGCGTCTGACACAGACGGCCTGCAATCTTTGGCCAATGATGTGGTCGGTTCGCGAGTGCGATTAGCTCTGACCAGTGTCGTGTGCGGAATCCTTCTGGTCTCGCTTGGTTTCTTGACGTGGCGGCAGACCGCGGAATATCAGAATCTCATCGCTTTATACACCGCGACGTTACAAAAAAATCCGGGTTGCTGGATGGCGCATTACAATTTCGGGATTGTTCTGAGTGAGCAGGGAAAATCCGATGCAGCCATCGACCATTACAGGCGAGCGGTTGAGTTGCGGCCTGATTACGCGGAGGCGCATTACAATTTGGGCCGCCTTTTGGTTGAGAAAGGCCACCTTGAGGATGCGATCGCTCATTACGAAAAGGCAGTCGCGATTAATCCCCGCGATGCGGAAGCCCAAAACAATCTTGGCGTCACGCTTTTCGGGATAGGACGCGCTGATGAGGCGATCGCGCATTATCAGAAGGCGATCCAGATGCAGCCCGATTACGCGGAGGCCTCTTGCAATCTTGCCAACGCGCTTATCGCCAAAGGCGATCTTGACGGCGCGATCGCGCGTTACACCGTCTGCCTTGCTGCCGTTCCCGATCAGGAAGAAGCACGATACAATCTCGCAAGCGCTCTTCTACGTAGAGGCCGCATTGATGACGCCATTATCCAATACCAGAAAGTCCTCGAAGTGCATCCCGACAGCGGGGACGCACACGCGAATCTGGGCAGCGCATGGCTTGCGAAGCGGCGTTTTCACGATGCAATAACGGAATACAA
>JAICUQ010000156.1 GCA_025935755.1 Chthoniobacterales bacterium
CACCGCAAACTCCGAGCGCGCGTTTGAGTTGTTGCAGAATCTAGTGCATCAACGCGGCAAGGCGTTGTTGCTCGCCACGCACAACCCGGCAATTGCGGAAGCGTGCGATTGGATTCACGAAATGAGGGATGGCCTCATCATCGATAGTCAACGCGGTTCCGCGCGCAGCTAAGCTGTTGGGGAAGTTGGCACATCGACACCGTGCCGGTAATCTCACTGCGTGGAGTACATTCTCCCAATCTTGATCGCGGATGAGCCAGACGCGTTGACCGAATTGTGCGGGGTCAATTTGGTTGAGCGTTTGCTTCGCATTTTACAGAGGTTGGGGTTTCGCCACGCAAGAGTTTTTTCAAGCACACCGGAAATGATTGGAGCGGAACTGGCGAAGCCGTCGTGGGCTCGAGCAGGAATCGCTGTTCAACTTGTTCCAACTGACGCTCACCCGCTCACCGTTGGTTCCATTTTGGAACAAGGCCCGCAGGAGCGCTTCCTGATTCTTCCGGCAAACGTCTATTGCGATGCGCGTTTGATTAATGCCCTCTCGAACAGGAACGCTCCGACTGCGCTTGTGGATTCCGATCCGCCGATGATGGTTCAACGACTCGTTCAGAACCCAAGCGGACCGGCCTTAGTAACGCGAGACTTTCTTTTTGGGTGTCGCGAGCAGGCGCCGATTTTTGAGGAACTCAAACGAAGGCTGGACCTGCGGGAAATCGAGACTTTGGACGCTGCGAAAGTCGACGATTACATCATGAGCATGCGCCGGCACGTGCGGCCACTCTGTTTCACTGCACCGACGGCACCCGATCGTCGTATGGCCGAGCGCATCATTCGGGATGCGGCGCAAAAGGGCACACTTGATTTCCCGGCGTATGTCCACGCACCAATCGAAACCGCGATAGTTTCGCTCCTGTGCAAGACACCAATCACACCAAACCAGGTCACGATTATTGGCTTTATCATTGGTTGCGCTGCGACGACGGCGTTTGTCTTTGGCTATGTCGGGTCGGGAATACTCGCTGCTCTCATTTTCGGGGTGGTCGATGGGCTCGATGGGAAGCTCTCGCGGGTCAAAGTGGAAACAACCCAACGCGGCGAATGGGAACACCATCTGGATTATGTGATTGAGAATTCATGGTGGATTGGCATCGCGTTCCATTTATGGCAAAGCGACCAACTCCCGAATGCGTTTTATTTGCTCGCGCTGCTCATCGGATCTCACCTGCTGGATGAATTCGTAAAACGGAAAGCGAAACTCGCCACCGGCAGACTGCTGGATGACGTTGCGCCATTCGATCGAGCTTTCCGGCTCATCGCGGCGCGCAGAAATGTTTACGTATGGCTTCTGGCTGCCGGCTTCTTGTTAGGCGCGTTCCCCCAAAGCTACGCGATCCTCTGCGGCTGGTCGGCCGTGACTGCTGCCGTTCATCTCGTGCGCTCCGTTTGGATTGGTAGCGTTCTCAGGCGTCGTGTGGCCGATTCGCGTGCCTGACAAGGGACCCAGCAACGAAGGAACGCGCTTGGCCCGGGCGAGAATTTCTTTGCCGAGAACACGAACTGGTTTTTCGACCAGCAACGAGGCACTCACAGCACAATAAACACCGCAACCTTCCTGGCAGGATTTCTTCTTATAGTTCGCGTAAAGGTCGTCCAACGTTACATCCATGATGTGCTTGTTCGTGTGCACCATGCTGCAAATCCAAAATTTTCCCTGCGCCGAAACGAAAAACAACTTATAGCCTGCGGCACAGGTCCATTCGACGTGCTCCCCTCGAAGCAGGCTGCGCTGATAATTAAGGATGGCTTCACTGGTGTGAATCTTCTCGCCACGGCGTTTTCGTTCGATCATCGAATCGATGAATTGTTCGAGCTCTTCCCGCTGTCCGCGATCCACGCGGAACCGCCGTAATGGGTCGGCATGCACGAGCCGAACCTCGGTCGGAATTCCTCGAGACAAGCCAGTCTCGAGCACAGCCTGCGCTTCGGGCAGGGTATCGGCACAAATCACGCCGGTGATATGGAGGCTGATTTTCGAATCGCGAAAATAATCGAGTTTCGGCAGAACAGTTTTGAACGATTTCTTTGTGATCGCGCTGGGTGTCATGCGATCAACACTGATTTGCATGACCTGCAGACCGGCCTCCTCAAGTTCCGCGACCAGTTTGCGCGTCAGCAGGAATCCGTTCGTAGTGAGGCTGGTGGCAAAGCCCAGTTCCCGACAGTAGCGAACCAGCTCGACAATATCAGGATGCGTCAGGGGCTCGCCCCCAACCAAAGCGATGCGCATCGTCCCGAGCTCGCGAATCTTCCGTACCCATTTCTTTAACTCGTCGATGCTCGGATGCGGCCGGCTGTTGTCGTATTCGGTGCAATAGGCACAATCGAGATTGCACCGGTCAGTCACGTACAGGCTGCATTGCAGCGGTTTACGGTCCTTAAGACGCTTAGCCGATTCCACGATGTTATAGCCCGAGAATTCCCGCCCGATTTTGTCCAGCAACTTCATACGTTGAGCTAGCACCAGTCTACGGGCTGTTACCCGCGACGCAATCGATTCGAAGCTTTAGTTGCTCCGATTGCAGACGCCTTCGCAAAGCACGTCAGCTCGATTGCCTGTTTGTCTAAAACAACCCGCGTTCTGGGCGGTCAGACTTTCCAATTCCGCAGCCTATGATAACGCCAGTGACTATATGGCGTCTGTGGCAAATCAGTCCATAGAAGCCTTACGAAAAAGTTTTGGCGGTCCGAGCAGTCGATTGTAGCGTCACAGGCTTATAAGCGCGAATGCGACTTTTACCGGCGGTTCCATCGATGACATGCCGGCAAACGACGAATCACTGCAGTCCTCCATGCCTCATAACCTTGAAATGCTCCAAGTCAGCGATCGAGTTGGCGAAAAGCCAGTAAACTCGATCGAAGCCGCGCTTGAACTCGAGCCGCCGGCGGTAGACGCACCAGCGCGGGTAGACGAAACCGGAGTGGAACTGAAGCGCGGCGCGTTTTTAAACACGATCGCGATGCTCGCGTCCAATTTCCGCGGCATCTTTACATTTCTTGTTGCGCGTCTCCTCGGCCCCGCGGCCCTCGGCATATTCTCCGTGGCGTGGTCCACGACAGATATCATCAGCAAGATCGGCGTCCTCGGTCTCGACAACGCGATTACTACATTCATCGCA
This sequence comes from Chthoniobacterales bacterium, assembly GCA_025935755.1. Taxonomy (GTDB): domain Bacteria; phylum Verrucomicrobiota; class Verrucomicrobiia; order Chthoniobacterales; family UBA10450; genus Udaeobacter. The sequence continues at coordinate 3,177 of JAICUQ010000156.1, forward strand.
CGCTCGGAAGCTGTTGGGGACCGGGCGCGAAGCCGGTCTCTGTTCCACGTCGCTGTGGTGCTTGGAATCATTCAGTCGGTGATAACCGCCGTGATCGTGATCATAGCACTTCATTTTTTTAATGACCGGCTTCATGTACCGCCACAACTGGTTTCGGCGCTCACGCTGGTTCTTTGCGCCATGCCGGGCCTCGCTCTTTATCGCATTTCAACCGCGGTATCGCGTGGAATGAAAGTGATGCAGCACGACATTTACTCTCGCGGACTGGTCGAGCCGGCTGCCACGACGCTGGCGTTTTTGCTCGCGATCGCTGTGGGCTTCAACATGTCCTCGCCGGAAATAGCCGCGATCATGGGAACGGCAATTTCAGGAATCACTGCAGTTGTGCTGGCGTCGTCGCTCTTTCGCGGTGACTCGGCCAGCGAGATTGTTGGCTCCCATGTCAGGGAAGCGAAGTCGCTGATCGGGTATGCCGCGCCAATCAGCATTTATCAGTTGATCAACGCGTTTATCGCGCGACTGGATCTCCTCCTGCTCGGCTATTTTGTCGGTCGCGCCCCCGGGGTTACGCTCGCAACTGTCGGTGTTTACAGCGCGGTGATCGGTACCGCCAACGGTTTGCGAAAAGTAAACCAGGCATTCAATCCAATTTTCGCGCCCGTGGTGGCCGGTATGACGGCGACCGGCGATCACCATGTAGCATCGGCAACTTACGCGCGACTCGCTCAGTGGATGCTCTGGATTTTGTTGCCACTCGTTGCGGTCCTGTCGCTGGCAGGCAGCACGATTCTGTTGATTTACGGTCCCACATTCTGGCAAGGGGGTCTTTGGCTCGGGATTGTTGCTGTGGCTAGTGCTACGAATGCGTTTGTTTCGTTAGGCGAGACAGTGATCATGGTGCAACGCCCGCGCTTGAATCTTCTGCATTCAGTGATCACATGCATCGTCGCGTTTGCCGGTCTGCTCTGGTTAATTCCGCGTTTCGGAGCGTTGGGCGCCGCAGTCGGTATTCTCCTTCCGTATATCGTTCAAGGAATTCTCCGTTACGCCACCTTGCGATGGATCTTTCATTGGAAAGATTCCTGGAGCGACATTAGCCACCCATTGATCGCCGCAGGAATCGCAATTGTTCCCGCTCTGATTTGCCGGGGATTTCTAAGCGGCGTTGCCGGTCAAGTCACCAGCGCTGCGGTTTTCCTGGCGGTCTTCGGCGCTCAATGGTGGCATCACCATTTGCATCGCAAAGACAAGCAATCTTAGCGCGAAGCGAACACGTCCCAGCTGTCACGGAAAAATGCGATCGTCTCGTTGTTGTTATGTTGCCTGCCGTTAGGGACGTCGTGCAGCGTTAAAGTCCGCCGCTGACCCCAAACGCTCCGCATCATCGTGGATGTAGGTATCGCATATCTCTTCACATGGCGGCGTGCCAGCCACCCGCTGATCCAGATATCATCCATATAAAATGCTCCCTGTGGCGCCCTGGAATAATCCCACAGCGATTGGTCGAAGAATCCTGGCTGGATCAAATAACTCCCGCAGCCCGTGATCACTGCGACTTCCTGCGGTTCACGAAGCTCATTGCCTTTGATCATCGTGGCGTCACGCCAATCGAAACTTCCCGGCATCGGTGCGCCACGAAAGCAAAGTGCTGCTCCACCAAGCGGCGCGCTGTAATGCAGGTACGCAGCAAGGGCATCACGCGGATAAACGCGATCGTCGTCCACCACCATGATCAGCGTGTCTCCGCGGCCAGTTGCCAATTCTTCGCGAACGACAGGGATAAACTTTGTGGCTGGCCCCCAGTCCTTTTCAGAACGCAAAATCCGCAGGCGCGGCAAATGAAAAAGGTATTCGGGCACGACATAAGGGCGTTCTTCGCGAATCGAAAAGTCCGGAACCGCCAGAACGATTTCATCCGGTGGACGTGTCTGCTTCAGAAGGGAGCGAATGGTGGCCCTTAAATTGTTGATTCGGCTGGGCACAGTCGAAAGTGACGCAATCACCCGCCGGTCCACGGACCCGTGGTCGTTAGCTAACCTTTCGCGAATGAAGCGGATTTGTTGACGCTGCTTTCTCTGGGCCGGGCGTAACCGTAGCAGCCCTAGTGGAATCAAAATAACAAACGCTGCACAAATTAGCGGAAACATAACGACAAAGTCGACATCGTACGATCAGCGAAATTTCCAGGAAACGAGATACTACAATCAGTCGTAACGCTCTCTTGCAGCAGTTCGATAGTTAAAATACCAATCAAAGCCGAAAAACAAGAAAATGGGCTGGCTACGATGATCTCGATAGAAACGGAACAGAGCGATGCGAGCCAACAAATCGCCGCGAAAGCTGTTCTGCTTTTTTTTGCAGCCTTCGCGCTTTACTTCATCACGCACACTCCAGCGCTCGACGAAATCGATGCTGTGCAATTTGCCATGGGCGTTCGTTCATTCGATCTGTGGCACCATCAGCCACATCCACCGGGTTATCCTCTTTTCATATTTTTAGGCTGGCTCGGAACGAAGGTGTTTCATCTTGGAACGGAATCGGCGCTTTACTGCGTTTCCGCAATTGGCGGCGGCCTTTTCGTTGCATGCTGGTTTTTGATTATACGCGCGCAGTTTTCGGAAAAGCTCGCCTGGTGGATCGCTATAACATTGCTGATCACGCCCGTTGTTTGGATGACGGCCACAAAGGCGGTAACCGACATGTTGGCCGCGGGATTCTTAAGCGCCGAGTTGCTGGCTGCGGTCTATTTTCTGGAACAAAAGAAGCGTCACCTGATTATCTGGGCTGCTCTGCTCGGAGCCGCAGCGGCCGGCACTCGCCCCCAACTGTTCCCAGTGGTTGCCATGATCCTCGCCATTCCGTTAAAGAAAACTTGCTCGAACGCCAGGACCTGGTGCTTCGCTTATGCGGTGCTGGTTGCGGGTTGTCTGTTTTGGCTGTTGCCGATGTGGTATACGCAGTGGCAACTGCGATCCAACGAGTCGTTCTGGCGTATTTACCCGGAACTGGTCTATGGCCAATTTCGCTGGCGTTTGGATAGACCGTCGATTTACATCGGCGCGGGCGATTGGAGTCCGCATTATCTCGGCAAGCGATTCGCCGCGCACATTCTCGGGTGGTTTTCGAAGGGGTTCGGCTTCATTCAGTCGCCTCGGGTGCTCGCAGCTGGCGGTGTCCTTACGGCATGCGCAGTGATCGCGTACATTCGCCATTGTCGCGATGCGATTAATCACCGGTTTTGGAGCTTCCACGCTCCCTGGCTTTTACTTCATATTGCGATTGTCTTCGTTACTCTGCCTGGCGATCAAAGATACTATCTCATGGTTCTTCCTCCGCTCTTAGTCGTGATGCTGGGCGGTCTTCTCCGATTACCAAAACCGTTGGATTTTTTGGCGATAGGTGTGCCCGCCCTCCTCCTTTACATCGCTGTTCCGCTGGCGATAGAAAACCATCGCCAGGAGGCGCCAGCGGTTCGGCTCGTACGCTTCCTGAAAAAGCTTTATCCGCCTTCGAAACGCGATGATGTGCTACTGATTATGCCTACTACGCGCCGCTCCGTGCAGTGGTACGCGCCGCAATTCAAATTGCTTGATCATCTTCCCACGTCTGAGCAAGACAAAGAGGCAATCCGTAACGCAAAAGCGATTTATAGCGAAGATGCATCATTCGACCGGGACAATTACTACTTTGTCGAGCTGGCGGAATTCAAACGCTCAATGTTGATCTACCCGCAACATCGCCGTGTCAGACTGTATCTTGTGCAACGGCGTCCATCCGCATGAAAAACATTCTAGTCACTGGAGCGAGTTCCGGAATCGGTCTCGCCATCGCAAAATCACTGGCCGAACATGGGCACGAAGTCTGGGGTACGTCGCGAAACATCGAGCGCATCCCTAAAATTCCGCGACTGCATCCGATTCGTCTCGACCTTGCCGACCCCCACTCAATCGAAGAAGCGTTCGCCTCCACGCTAAGCGAGGCTGGTCATCTCGATGTTTTGATAAACAACGCCGGTGCCGGTCATTTCGGCCCAGCCGAAGTTCTGCCTTTGGATACGATCACCAGCCAGTTTCAAATTCTGGTGTTCGGCCAAATTCAACTAATGCAACTCGCGTTGCAGCACATGCGCCCGCGCGGGGAAGGTTTGATCGTCAACGTCTCCTCGCTAGCTTCCCGGCTTCCAGTCCCGTTTATGGCGGCTTACAACTCCGCCAAAGCAGCACTGGCAAGTTTTACCATGTCGATCCAGCTTGAGTTTGCTCATCCCAATGTGCGCATCGTCGATCTTCAACCCGGCGATATTCGCACCGATTTCAACCAGGGCGTCATCGTCAGCGACGAAGTCGAGCGGTATAAGACAAAAATCTCCCGAGCCTGGGAGATCACCGAACGGAACATGAAAAATGCGCCGGGCGCGGAGCTGGTTGCTCGAAAAATCGTAAGCCTCATCGAATCGACTGAGCCTCCACCGCGAATTACTGTTGGAAACGTATTCGAATCGAAGATCGCGCCGCTGATTTTCAGGTTTCTTCCGCAGCGCCTGCGTGTCTGGGGATTGAAAAAGTATTACGGCATATGAGTGATATTTCTGAAGCCGTCATCTTAATTGCTGGCCAGGGCTCCCGCCTTCGCCAAGGCTACTCCGAAAGTGTTCGCGAGCAGGCCCGAGCGGACAAGAATTGCCTGAAGCCATTTGTGCCGGTGCTTGGCCGGCCACTGCTGTCATACACTCTGGAAGCGATAAGCAATGCCGGGATTACCACAGCGCATCTCGTGGTCGGTTACGAAAGCGAACGCGTCATTGCACAAGCAAAGCAGTTAATTCCATCGCATATCAACGCCTCGTTCATCCTGAACCGAGACTGGCAAAAACAAAACGGCATCTCGCTGCTCGCCGCAGCAAATCACGTCAGCGCACCATTTCTCCTCACCATGGGCGACCACGTTTTCGACGAGACCGTTTTTGATTGCTTGCTCGATAACTTTGAGCCCGATGTGCTCAACATCGCCATAGATCG
>JAICUQ010000095.1 GCA_025935755.1 Chthoniobacterales bacterium
AGATCAATTTTCAGCGTTTCATTTTCGATTGTGACGTCCGTGTGGCGGTCATTCTTTGAGGCGCTTGCGTTACCAGTTGATGGAATTCCGGTCTGCCAGGCGCCCCCGTTGGCAAGAACGATCGATCCGCTAACGAAAAAGAATGCGAGGGCGAGCGATAGACTTTTCATTTCGAGCAGCTTTTAGCACGTCCGATCTCTGCGTGTCGAAACCAGAATGAAGGAGTGACGGCTTCCCATCCGTCACGTTTATTGCCGCCGCACAAATCATCTCTTTGCTTGTCGCCTGCTGAGGTGCGCTCGTTGCAGATATCATTTTTTGGTTCCAGGAATTTGCTCCGCGTGCGCGTGTTCGCCATGACTGTGCAGAGATGGACGGATGCGGAGGAAGAACTCGAACGCGTAACCGAGATCGTCGCCGTAATAACGATCGAGAGTGTCGGGGCGATTGTTGATGGTGAATTGGGTGCCTAGGCCGATGTCGATGCCGTTGCCGTGTGATAAGTCGCGCACGTAACCCAGTGTGTAACCGGCCACGGGAAAGATCCGCGTGTGGGCGGCTTCGTTGAGGACTAGCTCATGCCCGGATTTCTGTATGTGTTCCCAACGAAGATAAATCGTGTCGCGACCACGCTGATAATTTGATTCGACCAGGAACGATTGCGTTTTGCCTTCCTCGGTGGCGTTGTTCTGGCCCCAGACAAACGTGTTTGACCAGTTGGTATCGAGGCCGAGCGGAAGATTGTAGATCGCCGACGTGGTTGTTCGATGGATGTTCGTATTGGGATCGAGCTCTTCGGGGCTATGGATGTAACCGTACGAAACCTGTAGTGCCAGATTTCGCGTCGGGTTCCAGGAAAGGCGACCGCTGTATGAATCAAAACGGGGCCGGTCGAAGTCGTATCGGTCTTCATCCGGCTCCCGACCGGTGAAAATGCTGCCTTCGATCTTTATATCCCGCCATTGCAGACCGCCAGTTGCGACCCCAAAGGTGATATGCGTGGAATCCTGCCAGTGATGTCCGATGGGTGCGTCGGGATCGTCCATGGCTGATGGGCGATGCATAAACGCGGGCGGACCCAGCGCCGGTTCACCCGGATAGCCGAAATAGACGTAGCCACTGAGGTCATGCTCGAATTTTTGTGAGAGGCTAAACGAAAGTTCGTCAAAGAGATCGTGCGGATGTTGCCGATCGTGCAGCGGTTCTCCGTTCCATGTTTCACCGCTTTGAAAGAGAAGAGGATAACCGCGCCCGCCTTCGGTAAGCGGATCGAGGCTCATCATTAACCGCGAACCGAATTGCGCGTTATCCCAAAGCGGCCGGGAAAACATTCCCATGAACCAGTTCGGTGCATCGATGCGATCATCGCCTCGCCGGGTGCTCACGTTTGTGTAGCGCGGAAAAATTGCGCCGTGCAACATCAGCATGTTGTCGCCGAACATGAACATGCGCCCGTACATCGGCGACGAATCCGGGATCCAGCTCGTGCCCGAACCTTCGCGGCTCATGGGGTCGCCGAGATTGATGGATGAATGCATCGGCATGGAATGTTTGATGTTTGATGTTTGATGTTCGATGTGTGCCGCGTGTTCTGAGATCGACGTTGAGCGCATTGCTCGCGAATTCTTTCGAAGTTGGACGCCTCCCACGGGCGAGCCCTGCGAACCGGGATTGGTTCGGCGTTTTTCCGTGCGCACGAGTGTCATCCCGCATTTCGGACAATTTCCCGGCTGATCAGTGATGACGTCGGGATGCATCGGGCAGGTGTACTTCTGCGCCTTCGCGTGCCGCTGCTCGTGCTCGTAATCGTTGGTCGACCGATTGGGGTCCATCGCCCCCGCCTGTGCGGTCACAAGCGCAGCAATTATCGCCGCGAGCAGAGTTAGTTTGTTAAAGGGTAATTTTGAAATTCCGGTTGTGGCATTCATCCTCTGAAGAGCGCACTGAGCAGTCGCAGTAAAGGAGAGACAAAAGTTTTCGGCGAGGTCGCCGAAAACGCCACGCGAGGGCGCGTGCGCTCCCCAGAAGACGTGGATCTTCGCGATTAGGCGCGGCGAGGCGGAGCGTGAGTCAGAATGCTCGACTGCAAGATCAATTCAGCGAATGAAAATGCGAGGGGTGGACCGGTGTCGAGTAGCAGCGGAGCGACCGTTCGCGAGGAATAGACCGCGAACATCCCTGTCTGAACGGGAAAAGTCGCATCACAGAATTGCGCATCGTTGCGCGCCCAATCTTTTGTTTTTGCAAAGACAACCGCGCGCAAAACTTTGCAGCACTCGACATGCGAGGATTGTTCTTTTTTTTTCGCAGGCTTCGAGTGGAACGGACATTCCGTTTGCGCCTTATCATTTTCCGATGCCACCGCCGCGAACGCACAATGATTCGAAACCGCGATCCATGAACAGATCGCAATCACGGCGGCAGCACAGCGTGTGATCGCAGTCATATCGAGTTTTGGAGTGCGCGGAGATGCCTGCGCTTTTGAAAGCGGTGACATATCACCGCACTCAAATAGGTCGCGTGTCCTGTCGGTTCAAACATTTTTTTCTGAATCGATGATCGGCGCGATCGCTGCCGAGGGCACGCTTTCTGGTGGCACCACGTCCGGAACGGGACCGCTCGAAACCGGTTGAATGTTTGGCTGCTCGACGCGGGTGGCCATAAGCATCGCACTGAAAAGCAATCCGCCTGCGAGAAAATAAGGCGCTCCCGGCAAGTGAATCGGACTTTTTGCATCAATAAACCATCCAAAGATTCGCAGGAACAACCACGGTCCGATGATGAACGTGATGGAGCGCATACTTTGCAGCGCACCTTGTAACTCGCCTTGTTCTCGTTCGCTTACGCGATGCGTCATCATGCTTTGGGCCGCAGGCATGGAAATATTCCACAGCGAAATGATTGGGATCGAAGCGACCAACCAGGCGCCGGTTTTGGCCAACCCGGCAACTATCATCCCGCTCGCACCGAAAAACTGTCCGATGTAAAGCGTCCGCTTCTCTCCGAAACGCGCGACCATTCGCCCCGTCAACCCTCCTGAAATGACTGCCGTAACGATACCGACGATCATCAGTGAGATTCCGATCATTCCCTGGCTCCAGTTGTAACGATAGATGGCGTACAGTGCCCAAACGCTAAAAACGTTGTGCGAAAGGTAGGCAAGAAACTGGATCGTCGTCAGCCGCCAAAGTTCGTGATGGGAACGCAGGAGCTTCAGCGAACCAACGGGATTCGCGCGGCGTAGTTGAAATGGCTTTCGTTGCTCGCGCGAGAGCGATTCGGGAACGAAGAAGTAACCCCATAGCCAATTCGCCAGACTGAGAACGGCTGCGATCCAGAACGCAAAACGCGGATTGAAATCGCCGGCCAATCCACCAATTGCAGGTCCGAACGTAAAGCCGATGCCGAATGCCACGCCGATTAGACCGAATGCTCCAGCTCGTTTTTCCTTCGGGGTAACGTCCGCGATGTAGGCCATCGCCGTCGGAATACTTGAAGTGGTGATTCCTGAAATGATTCGGCCGAGGAAAAGCCAGCTCAATGTCGGCGCCATTGCCATCACGATGTAATCCAATCCGAGGCCGAGATTCGAAAGCAGAATGATCGGCCGTCGTCCGAATCGATCCGACAACACGCCGAGCCAGGGCGAAAAGAAAAACTGCATAAGGGCAAAGACCACTGCGAAACGGGCGCTCCATTTTGCTGCGTCAGTCATCTCGCCGCCGAGAAAGTCGAGGATGAGCTTGGGTAAAACCGGGATGATCAATCCCATGGCCAGGATGTCGAGAGTTACGGTGACAAGAATGAAAATGACCGCAGCGGGACGTGATTTCATCAGCGTGAAGGATCAACGCAACGTTGTGGCGGCGGTTGTGTCAACCGCCGGTGGATCGGCTGGAAAGTCCGGCCGTCGCTTCGTATTTGAAAAGCCCGGCCTCGGCTCCGCCTGCGTTACGGGTTACGGCTCCAAAGACGATGTTAGAAAGCTGCACCCGGTGGATCGGCTTCTCCGAAGACGATGGTAGAAAACACCGAAGGCTTGGATATGCGGCGGCGAAGCCGCAGTCTCTTTCCAACGCGTTGAGGACAACGCGTTCCACCTTGGATGATGTGGCGGTGATGCGGCTCTCTTATGTCTCGCCCAGAACAGAAATTCGCAAGAACATAAGGTGGATTGGCTGGAAAGCCCGGCCGTTGCTTCGCATCCGTTACGGCTCCAAAGACGATGAACATTATAATCGCCGAAGGCCAAGAACATCGGGCGGGGGCAAGCCGCATTCCAACGCGTTGAGGACAACGCGTTCCACCTTATTTTTGCACGATGAAATTGCTGTCGTACCGCTCTCGAAAAACGGAAGTGCGCGAGAGCCAAATCCATGGGTGCGGTCTCTTCGCCAAGGCTGACATTGCCAGAGATGAAATCGTCGCTGTCAAAGGCGGACACATTGTCGATCGAAAAACTTTGCGCGAGAAAATTACGCCAGCATTAGGGCCCGTGGAAATTCAGATCGATGACGACCTGTTCATTGCGCCGGTGACCAACGAAGAGCGCGAGTTATCGATGTTGTATTCGAATCACTCGTGCGATCCGAACCTTGGAGTGCGCGGTGAGATAACCTTCGTGGCAATGCGTGACATTCGCGCTGGCGAAGAACTCACACACGATTGGGCGATGACCGATGACGACGATTATTCGGTGGACTGTAACTGCGACGCGGTGAAATGCCGAAAAGTTCTCACCGGCAAAGACTGGCAACGCTCTGATCTGCAGAAGCGGTACGCGGGTTATTTTTCAGCTTATCTTGCGCGCAAAATTGCTGCGCATTGTCATTCCAAACGAAGTGGACGCAGCAACGCAGCCCCGAAAGCATTCGGGGCGAGGCCAGGCTTTCAATCCCGTTGAGAAATCCAGTGTAGGTGCTTCGGGTCCTTCGACGCCTCCCGCGTGTGCGGGATCCGTTCAGGACGATAGCTTGGGCTTGGTCGTCGGTTTCCCTGGCGCCAACATTCCCAATGCTTGAACTTCCACCCTGGATGCCGCCATGATGAAGTGCACATGTACGAGCGCCGAAACCAGCCTCTTCTCAGCAAGGCTGAATTTCGCAAACGTGTCGGGCGACATGGACTGGTGGCACTTGGAATCGTGGCGTTTGGACTTGGCCTCGGTGTTGCCGGCTACCATTTCTTCGCCCAACTTGGCTGGATTGATTCGCTATTGAATGCTTCGATGATTCTTGGAGGAATGGGCCCTGTCGATCAGCTGAAAGACAACGCTGCAAAAATTTTCGCTTCGTTATATGCTTTGTTTTCAGGCCTCGCCTTTATCAGTATCATGTCGGTGCTGGTTGCGCCTTTTGCGCATCGTATGCTGCATCGTTTTCACGCCGAAGAGCGTGGATGATCGGGCTTGGAAAGCCATCCGGAAGAAGTTCTGATTTTTCTAATGTGAAAACGTTTTTGTTTCATTTGTTCATCGCAGCCGCTGCTCTCGCCGGAATGGCAGGTTGCGCGCAGATAAAGAAGCCGGCGGCCCAAGCGAGGGCGGTGCCGACCGGTTTGCGGTTCGACCAGGTGGGTGCAGTGACGCTGTTTCCCGGCGAACCGTGTACGCCGCAGATCATGTTCAATTTTCGTAGTGCGGGGTCGACGGTCTGGCTGGGTGCGCCGAAACAGGAAACAAGGATACTCACTGAGGCGGCAAAGAATAATCGGCGAGTCCATGTCTCCGGAAAATGGCGGCATGGCGCACAATCGAAGTGCAGCTACGTTGAGGTCACACGTGCGGAGATAACCAGATGAAATCAGAGGAAATCGAGGAAATACGAGGAAGTTTCGGCCCCGTTGCGCTTCGCGCCCTTGCGGTCGGCGCACAATCAGTCGGCGCGATTGCAGTAGGCGCTGTTGCGTTGAGCGCTGTCGCGATCGGATTCATAGCGATCGGCCGGCTGGTCATCGGCCGCGCTAAAATCAAGCGACTTGAAATCGGCGAGCTAAGAGTGACGCGGTTGCACGTTACCGACTCGATCGTTACACCGAATCGGGTCGGAGACTAAAGCTCTGCTTTTAATATTTGGGGACTCCGGGGGAGCGCGGGCGCCGCGCCGAAACCGTGGTGTGTCCCGCGAGGCGCATGACACAGCGGGTGAGGGCGCCCGCGCTCCCCACACCCGATGCACGCGAGAACCGGCCAATCTCTACTTCATCGGCAGGTGCTAGTATCGGTAATGCTCTGACTTGAACGGACCGTCGACGGAGACACCCAGATACTCCGCCTGTTTCTTCGACAACGTGGTTAGTTTGGCGCCGATTTTGTTCAAGTGCAGGCGCGCGACTTCTTCGTCGAGTTTTTTCGGCAACACGTAAACGCCGACTTTGTAGGTGTCGCGGTTTTTCCACAGATCCAATTGTGCGAGGACCTGATTAGAAAATGAATTCGACATTACGAAGCTCGGATGACCTGTGGCGCAACCGAGATTTACCAGGCGCCCTTCGGCGAGAAGGAAAATCTCATGCCCGTCCGGGAACGTGTACTTGTCCACCTGCGGCTTGATATTGGTTTTCTTCACGCCTTTGGAGTCATTCAAGGCATCGACCTGAATTTCATTATCAAAATGGCCGATGTTCGCGACGATGGCTTGATCTTTCATACGCTGCATGTGCTCGAGCGTGATCACGTCGATGTTGCCGCTCGCTGTGATGTAAATGTCGCCGCGGCCCAACGTCTCTTCGATCGTGGTGACTTCGTAACCTTCCATTGCCGCTTGTAATGCGTTGATCGGGTCGACCTCGGTGATGACAACGCGCGCGCCCTGGCCGCGTAACGATTGCGCACACCCTTTGCCGACGTCGCCGTAGCCGCAAATGACGGCGACTTTCCCTGAGATCATCACGTCGAGTGCGCGATTCAACCCGTCGACCAGCGAATGCCTGCAGCCGTAAAGATTGTCGAACTTCGATTTGGTGACGGAATCGTTGACGTTGATCGCGGGAACAAGCAGCCGTCCTTCCTCATACATTTTGTAGAGCCGATGGACCCCGGTTGTGGTTTCCTCAGATACGCCGTGCCAATCCTTCACGATCTCATGCCAGCGATAGGGATTCTCGCGCTGAATTTCGAGCAGCAGATCCTTGATGACTTGCTCTTCCTTGTTTGCCGATTTTGTCTTCGCCCAATCGCTTCCCTCTTCCAGTTCGTAGCCTTTATGAATGAGCAATGTTGCATCGCCACCGTCATCCACGATGAGCTGCGGGCCTTTGCCTTCGGGATGCGAGATCGCGCGATACGTGCAGCGCCAGTAATCCTCAAGCGATTCACCTTTCCATGCGAACACCGCGATACCGCGCCTGGCTATCGCTGCGGCAGCATGATCTTGCGTGGAGAAAATGTTGCAGCTTGCCCAGCGGACACTCGCTCCCAGATCGGTAAGCGTCTCAATCAACACCGCCGTCTGGATCGTCATGTGCAACGAGCCGGTGATGCGGACGTCAGCCAGCGGTTTTTCCGGTGCGTATTTCTCGCGGATGGCCATTAGCCCCGGCATTTCCTTTTCCGCGATGGAGATTTCTTTGCGACCAAAGTCGGCCAGTGAGATATCGGCGACTTTGTAATCGGTTTCGGTTCGTTCGATTGTTGTTTTCATAAGACGATTTCTTTAAGTGGAGCCGCAGATTCCGCAGATTTACGCAGATTTTCAGAGGCGTTTCTGACAAGGCGCTTAAACTGCACGCTGGGTGACCCAAAATTCAGCAGCAAACCGCGCTGCAGACCGGTCCCTTTGAGTTCATTGATCAACTGCGCATCATCTACACGCGTGAGCTCGGTAATTGCCTTTGTCTCCACTAGAAAATCGTCGTAGCAAACAAAGTCGGCTCGGTAACCGCACGTAAGCAGCTTGCCTTTATATCGAACGGGCAACGGCACCTCAGCATGAAATGGAATTTGTCGATCTTGGAACTCGAGAGCGAGAGCGCACTGGTAAACTGCTTCAAGAAATCCGAAGCCGAGTTCCCGATGCACTTCCATTGCCGCGCCAATGATTGCATGGCTCTGTTGATCCTTTTGCATTTCTAATCTGCGTAAATCTGCGAAATCTGCGGATTATTTTGCTGCCTTCTTCAGCTCTGTGGTCTTGTCCGTCGATTCCCACGTGATATCGGGATCATCGATTTTGCCGAAGTGGCCGTAGTTTGTGGTTTTGCGATAAATCGGGCGAAGAAGGTTCAATTGTTTGATGATGTCGGCCGGCTTGAAACTGAAGGTGGCAAGCACGGCCCGCTCGATCGCTTCTTCGTCAACGGTGTGCGTACCAAATGTGTCGATGTGAACACTGAGTGGTTTCGGATGACCAATGGCGTACGCGAATTGGATCTCGCATTTCTTCCCTAATCCCGCGGCGACTACGTTCTTTGCGACCCAACGCGCCATGTACGCTGCGCTGCGATCCACTTTACTTGGGTCCTTCCCGGAAAACGCGCCGCCTCCGTGCCGGCCCATTCCGCCGTACGAATCGACGATGATTTTGCGGCCGGTCAGCCCGGTGTCCCCCTGCGGACCGCCGATGACAAAGTTTCCGGTTGGATTCACGAGAAACTGCGTTTGCTCGTTCAGCATTTCCTTCGGCAAAACTTTCTTGATTACTTCCTCAATGACGAAGCTGCGAAGCTCGGAATGTTTCACGTCGCGCGTGTGTTGCGTTGAAATGACAACGCAAGAAATACCGATCGGCTTTCCCTCCTCGTAAATAACTGAGACCTGCGATTTCGCATCCGGCCGGAGCCAGCCGGCTTTGCCGCTTTTGCGGATGCGCGTGAGCTCGCGACCAAGTCGATGTGCAAACATGATCGGCGCTGGCATGAGTTCCGGTGTTTCGTCGCACGCATACCCGAACATCAATCCCTGGTCGCCGGCGCCTTGCTCTGCCGTGTCTTTACCTTCAACCGCCCGTGCATCTACTCCCTGTGCAATGTCGGGAGACTGTTTGGTGATGATATTTTGGATCGCGATTTTGTCGGCGTGAAAAACATCGTCATCGTTGACGTAACCAATCTCGCGCACGGTTTCGCGGACGATTTTCGAGATGGGAATGACACTTTCCAGCGGTTCTTCTTCCGGGAAATCGGGAATCGTGATTTCGCCCCCGACGATGACGATATTACTCTTGGCGTAGGTTTCGCAGGCGACGCGGCTATGTGGATTCTGCTGGATGCAGGCGTCGAGCACGGCGTCTGAAATTGCGTCGCAAACTTTGTCGGGATGGCCTTCACCGACCGATTCGGATGAGAAGATGTAACGGCGGGACATGGTTCGAAGAACGTGATTCGTTAAAATGTTACAGCGTTAAATCGGATTAGCCGAAGGCCGGGAGTTCAATCGTTGTAACGATTTAACGTTCGAACGATGTAACCTTCTCGCCAGACATATTGACCAATCATGATGCGTCGATATATCGTAGTCACCACTCATGGCGTCAACCATTAATTTGTTGCGGTTGCTTGCCGATCCGACGCGTTTGCGGCTGGTTCTCCTTCTTGAACAGGAGGAACTATCGGTTGCTGAACTACAGCAGATTCTCGGGATGGGGCAGTCTCGTATCTCCAGCCATCTTGCCCAGTTAAAGCGAGCCGGCGTGGTGGCTGACCGGCGAGTCGGAAAAAATGTTTACTATGGTGCCAATCACAATGGGCAAAATGCAAAGCGTGAACGTGTCGCGGAGATCACTCGGTTGCTGGCACGCGACGTTCCCGAAGGCTCGCGCGACCGCACCAGCCTCAAGCTAGTGCTGCAGAAACGACAGGATAAAGCGCGCAAATATTTTGATGAACTTGCCGGGAAATTTGGCCGAGGGTATGTGCCGGGGCGATCGTGGCAGGCGCTTGCACACACGTTGATCACTTTGCTGCCGCCGTTAACCGTGGCGGATCTCGGAGCAGGCGAGGGGACACTCTCGCAGTTGTTAGCGAAACGAGCCCGTAAAGTTATCGCCGTCGATAATTCGCCGAAAATGGTCGAGTTCGGGTCGGAGCTGGCGAAAAAACATGGATTCAAAAACCTTGAGTACCGCGTGGGCGATATCGAGGACCCACCGATTGCAAAAGAGAGCGTCGACCTTGCAATCCTCAGTCAGGCTTTGCATCACGCGATTCATCCCGAGCGCGCCATCGGCGCGGCTCACCATATCCTAAAACGCGGCGGTCGCCTGGTGGTGCTCGATCTGTTGAACCATCGATTCGAAAAAGCGCGCGAGCTTTACGCGGATCACTGGCTCGGATTCAGCGAAGTGGAATTGCATCAACTTCTTGAGAAAAGCGGCTTCAGGGATATCGAGGTCAGCGTCGTTTCCAGGGAAAAGCAGAGCCCGCATTTCCAGACCGTTTTCGCCGGCGGGCTGAAGTGAACGCCGAGGTTGCCTGGGGTGTCAATAACTGAGGCCCTTGGTTTTATGCTTGCACCCGAGAAATCTGTAGCCTTGCCCGGGTTCTTTGGAGAAGTGCGACGGCGCAAGGTGTACCGGGTCGCTGCGGCATACGTCATCGCTGCGGGCGGTATTATACAACTGGCTTCGGCAGCGTTTCCCGCGTGGGAACTACCCAACTGGACGTTGCGCGTCTTAATCGTCTGTTTGCTGATGGGATTTCCGGTAGCGCTCATGCTTGCGTGGGCCTTCGATATCACCCCAGATGGCATTCGCGTCACGCCCGACGGAATTTCGAAGAGCCACGCTCGCCGGAATATGATCGTACTGGTCGCAGCCGGCCTGATCCTTTCCGCTGGTGCTGGATTTTTTCTGCTGCCTTGGGTCGCTGCGCACAAAATCGACAGGTCGATTGCCGTACTCCCGTTTCAAAACCTGAGCGACGACAAAGAGAACGCCTACTTCGCGGACGGCGTTCAGGATGATCTGCTCACGAACCTGTCGAAGATCGGCGATCTAAAGGTGATTTCGCGCACGTCGGTCATGCCGTACCGTGATATGCAGTCTAGTGCTCGCGAGATCGGAAAGGCGCTTGGCGTTGCTACGATTTTGGAAGGAAGTGTTCGCCGGATCGGGAGCCGCGTACGCGTGAATGTCCAACTGATCAATGTTGCCAACGATCAACACATCTGGGCGGAAGACTACGACCGGGAGTTGACGGACGTTTTCGCTATTCAAAGTGATCTCGCTCAAAAAATCGCCGGTGAGCTGCGTGCGAAATTGTCGCCCACGGAAAAGGCGCAGATCGAACAGAAACCGACCGAGAACACCGAAGCCTATCTGGCTTTTGTAGAAGGGCACGATTTGCTTACGCGGCCGGATCGACTTCGGGTCGACACGGAAAGAGCCGAGCGATTGTTCCAGAAGGCGACGAAGCTCGATCCAAATTTTTCCAAAGCGTTCGCAGGATTGGCATGGGTTCACGACTGGATGTATCACACATTCGATCCAACACTGGGGCGCAAGGCAAAGGCGCATGCAGCCGCTGAAGAGGCGCTCCGATTAGAGCCGGACCTGCCTGAGGCACATCTGGCGCTGGGCTTTTACCATTATTATTGCGAACGCAATTACCAGCGCGCCTTGGAAGAGTTCGCGATCGCGAAGAAAAGCATGCCCAACTCGGCCGACGTTTATCTCGCTATTGGAGCGATCCAAAGGCGCCAGGGGAAATGGGCGGAATCCACAGCGAACATGGAGAGAGCGGCATCGCTCAGCCCGAGGGACGCATTTCTGCTCATCAACCTTGCTGACAATTATCGCGCCGTCGGTGATTTTGAAAACGCCGACAGAGTTTTTGATCGCGCGATCGAAGTTGCGCCGAATTCAGTCAGCGCGCGAACGGGCAAGGCGATGCTCGCGGCAGATCTGAAAGGCGATCTATCCGAGATCGACAGACAATTGATGCACATTCCGCCAGGCTCCGCTGCTGATTCGGAGGGCACACTCGGCCGAGCGCATCTGTTGACTTTGCAACGAAAATTCCAGGACGCCATGGCCCTGCTCAAAAAGTTGCCGGACGATGTTGGGAGCGATGAGAAACCGAAGGAATACCTGGAGGGTGCTCTTTACAGTTTCGTGAACGACAAAGAGCAGGCGCAATCGGCATTTCGACGTGCTCGATCGATTCTTGAGAAGGCGATACAAGAAGGCTCCGACGACGCGATGCATCACGTAATGCTCGCGCTGGTACTTGCGGGCCTTGGCGAAAAGGAAGCGGCCATCGCCGAAGGCAAACTTGCGGTCGCGCTTCTTCCTGAAAATCAGGATGCGCTGGATGGACCCAAGATGACGCTCGCACTGGCGCAGATCTATACCTGGACGGGCGAAAACGATTCAGCCCTGGAGCTTCTCGAGCGCTCGTTGACCACGCCAGCAGGAGTTACCGTCTCTTCACTGAAACTGAATCCGGTCTGGGATCCGCTGCGGGCGGATGCGCGTTTTCAGGCCTTAATCGATGTCGCGCAAAATCCCGAGATGAAGTTGTCGATGAATTGCAAATAATCGGCGATTCGCTGATTCGAACCGTAATTGGTCGCTCAAACTGAATATTGCGCCTCAATTTGTGTCTATGTTCAGGGCTGCACTATAATTTCAGCGAACCAAAACTCGTATGACGAGCTTCTTCGAGGAGGTAAAACGACGCAAAGTGTACCGGGTAGCGGCGGCTTACGTCATTGCTGCCGGCGGCATCATCCAGCTCGCGTCGGCCACCTTTCCGGCGTGGGAATTGCCGAACTGGTCGCTACGTCTTGTCATTCTGTTGCTGCTCGTCGGATTTCCGATCGCCCTGATTCTTGCATGGGCGTTCGACATTACGCCACAAGGGATTCGAACCACGCCCCAAATAACTTCGCCCGGGACGCGTCGGCGGCGAAACGTGATCATGTTGATCGCAACGGGCGCAGTCATTTCCGCGGCCACAGGCTTTTTCCTGCTGCCTCGTGTCGCTGCGCACAAGGTCGATAAGTCAATTGCCGTCCTGCCATTTGAAAATCTGAGCGATGAAAAGGAGAACGCTTATTTCGCCGACGGCATTCAGGACGACGTGCTGACAAACTTGTCGAAGATAGGCGATCTCAGGGTGATTTCGCGCACGTCGGTGATGCAATACCGTGGGCGGCCAACCAACCTTCGCGACATCGGCAAGGCGCTTGGTGTTTCCAATATTCTGGAGGGAAGCGTGCGGCGATCGGGCAACCGGGTGCGCGTAAACGTGCAATTGATCGACGCTAACACCGACGAGCACATATGGGCCAATGATTACGACCGCGATGTGACCGACGTCTTTGCCATCCAGAGCGATCTCGCGCGAGAAATTGCCAATGCCCTGAAGGCAAAGCTCTCTCCTGCCGAGGAAACGCAGATGACGCGGAAGCCGACCGAAAACGGCGAGGCTTACCTCGCTTTCGTGCAAGCGCACGACCTGTCCTGCGCCGTCGAAGATTTGACCAAGCTGAAACAGAGCGAGCAGCTTTATCAGCGCGCCATCGAGCTGGATCCGAACTTCGCCTTGGCCCTGGCACGTTATTCGCAACTGGAAAGCTGGATGCTGCGCACGCATGACGCTTCACCGGAACACCGCGAGAAAGCCCGCGCTTTGGCGGAGCGCGCTTTACAACTGCAGCCTGATCTCCCTGAAGCGCATCTGGCGCTGGGGTACTCGTACTATTACGGCGACAACAACTACGAAGCGGCACTGAAGGAATTCGAAATTGCACAGCAGGCTTTGCCTAACGAGTCCGACGTTTATCTGGCCGTCGGAGCGATCCAGCGGCGGCAGGGTAAATGGGCTGAGTCCACCTCAAATCTAGAGAAGGCGGCGAGTTTAAATCCTAAAGACACTTGGCCTCTGCAAAATCTGGTCATGAATTATCAGATGCTGCGAAACTTCGATGCCGCTAACAAGACGGTCGATCGCGCGCTTC
>JAICUQ010000102.1 GCA_025935755.1 Chthoniobacterales bacterium
ATTGTGATACTTGTCGATGAATTCTTGCGGGCTGATGTTGCTCACACGATCGATCTCTATCGTCGATCAATACAGCTACAGGTACAGCTACAGCTACAGCTACAGCAACAGCTACAGCAACAGCGACAGCAACAGCAACAGCTACAGCTACAGCTACAGCTACAGCTACAGCAACTGCTACAGCTACAGCTACAGCTACAGCAACTGCTACAGCAACTGCAACTGCTACCGTCACACCAACACCCAGGCCTACGCCTACTCCGAGGTTCCACCCCACTCCAAGACCTCGTCCCACCCCGCAACCGCGTGCATAACGGTTGCTAATCGGACGTAGTTGTTAGTTGATGGCTCTCGGCACAGCCGGGATCGAAAGATCCCGGCTGTGCATTTATCCGCTCGTGCGCATCAGAAGCGTCCCCGCATCGTGACGTCGACGTCGCAGAATCAGGTACGGGGGCATGTCTCTCAAAACTTCTACACACTTTCCAGGATGGGCAAAGCGTGTTCGTTGCTCGATACTCTGCGAACACAAGGTCAGGCGCTGCAGGGATCCAACGAACTTCTATAACAGAAAGCCATGGCTTCTACAGATACACGCCGAAACGACTCGTAATCGCGTTGGCCATTTCTCCTCGACATCCTGTTACATTCCTTGTGGCAGTAGTTGTGATTTGGAGCATGTCGCAGGCCCCCGCGGTTGTGTCGGGGCAAAATGTGGTCGACTTCAGCTACAGCAGTTTTTCGCAACGGCGAACTGGCATCATTATTTCAGTTGTTTCCATCGCAATTGGCGCCTGCGTTCCGGATTCTCCGGCAGCGCCTGTACAAACGTCACCAGGGAAATCGTTAAAGTAGCCAAGCGCAACTCGGACTTATCTCATGCCCGAGTCGCATTCCCACTGAACGTTCGTCATCTTGTCTGCGACGACTTCAACTTCGAAAGGGCCAAAGTGCCCGATGCTGGTTTTCCTTGCCTTGAGCGAGACCTTGTAATGGCCAGGCGATAACGCAACCTGAAAATGCCCCCTGTCGTCAGTGGTAAAAGATCCTATTTCGCGCCCGTTGCTTTCGACGGCGAACGTGGTATTCGCCAGCGGCGCTGAAGCCTCATTGATTCTGGTTGGTCCCGGCTTAGCTGGACTGATAGTGATGATCCCATCTATTCCGGATTTTCCTTCAGAAGGAGTTTGCCCGGTACAAGCGCACGTAGCCATCACAGCAAGCGAAAAGAGCGTGAGTAAGTTGCACGATCGCACTCTTCACTATATTGGCATGCCTTCACGGGGGTCAACAATGCGGATACGCAAAGCCAAACGTTAACGCTGCGGCCCTTGACGAAGCATTTATGGTGTCGAAAATTCTTTGCTCGTCTTAGGAATGAAACGCTATCTGCCGTTCGTGATTGTGATTGCTGTCGCTTTGGCCGCCTTTGGAAGCGGCACCATGCTATATCACGCGAAGCGTCCCCAGGTTAAAAACATGTCGGACTCTCAGAGTGCCTCCGCAACAAGCGAGACTTCGCCGCACGTCCGAGGCAATCCCGCCGCTCCCGTCACGCTTGAAGAATTCGGCGACTTCCAGTGCCCGCCCTGTGGCCAATTCGCCGCGTTCGCTGAGGAACTGCTAAAGGAATATGATTCGCGGTTGCGCGTTGTTTTTCGCAATTTTCCGCTCCCAGGGCATGAACACGCTCGAGAGGCGGCACTTGCGGCAGAAGCCGCCGGTTTCCAGGGCAAATTTTGGGAGATGTACGATACGCTCTACAAGGAGCAATCAACATGGAGTAAGGCCCCGAACACACGAGAGTTGTTCGAGTCATATGCGGGTACGTTGGGTCTCAACATGGACGAGTTCAAGAAAGATATGGACAGCGACAAAGCGAAGGAGCGCGTCGATTCCGATCATGCGCTTGGCGAGTCTCTGGGGATAAAGGTCACTCCAACGCTGTTCATCAACAAGCGCCCATTGGAAACCGCAGAAAAAAACCCTGAAGGCGTCCGGGCTGCGATCAATGCGGCACTAAACGGAAAATCGCAATCGTAACTGTTCGAGCCTTAGCTAACTCTGAAGGATCTGTAACATGATGGCCCAGCCGCTTCGAGTTTACGATTTTGGGATCCGAATATGACCGCGTCCCGGTTTCGCACCTTCCTTTTTACGGCCGTAGCCCTCGTCGCAGTGGCCGGCCTCGCCGATGCCACTTACTTGACCGTGCAAGCGCTCACTGGCGAGACCCTCACCTGTGGAGGTTCGCCGGATTGTTTTCGCGTCTTGGGCAGTTCGTACGCCAAGCTGGGGAAGATTCCCGTCGCGATGCTTGGAGCGCTCGCTTATTTCACAGTCTTCACGTTCGCCACGTTCGCCGCGTTCGGGTATAGACGGGCACCTAAATTTCTTGTGTTGGTCGTTGCCGCAATGTTCTTGATGACGCTTTGGCTGTTGTACGTACAGGCATTTCTGCTGCATGCGTTCTGCCGATATTGCCTATTCTCTGCAGCGATCACATTTTTAATCGCTGGTTTGCTGATCGCTGTGCCGCCTTTACAGCGCCGAGCTGACGGTTGAACCGCATGCACGTACAGGCAATGAGCCCTACGCGCATTCTGGTAATCGAGGACGAAAAGAAAACCGCCGCGTTTCTTGCCAAAGGATTGCGCGAAGCCGATTTTGATGTCGACGTCGCAATCGATGGCGAATCGGGCCTGAAACAGGCGCGTGCGACCAGATTCGATCTTCTGATTGTCGACATCATGTTGCCGCACAAAGACGGCTGGGATGTCGTCGCGGAATTGCGGCGCGATCAAGTTCGCACCCCGATCTTATTTCTTACCGCACGTGACAGCGTCGGCGATCGTGTCAAAGGACTTGAGCTGGGTGCAGACGATTACCTGGTCAAACCGTTCGCGTTTCCGGAATTGCTCGCCCGAATCCGCTCGGTGTTGCGGCGCGCTCCCCAGCAGCAACCAGAACTTTTGCGCATCGAGGACTTGGAACTCGACACGGAACGCCACAAGGCGACACGCTCCGGTGTTCCGCTGAATCTAACGCCAAAGGAATTCCTTTTGCTTGCGCATCTGGTTCGCTCAACAGGCGCTGTTGTGTCCCGGGACGAAATTGCAGAACACGTTTGGGACGTCGGATTCACGACGGAGACCAATGTCGTAGATGTCGTTGTACGGCGATTGCGCGCCAAAGTAGACGATCCGTTCAAGACGAAGCTGATCCACACGATCCGCGGCGTCGGCTATGTTCTCAAAGGCCGCTAGTGCCTCTTTGTTGTCGTCCGTGAATAAACCACGGTCCATCGCCTTCCAACTTATTCTGCTGTTTACGCTTGCAGCAGCGCTTTTGCTCGCGTGCGGACTGGGTGTCGTTTATTCAATTGTCACCCACCACGCATTCGCTGAAGACAACGCAGTTTTGGCCGACAAAGTCTTCGTCTTAAGCGCGGATCTGCGCGAAAACGGGCCCGAAACCTTTGGTGAAGAGCTCACCGCCCACCGTTCCGGACAGCACACTCCGTACTGGATCAGAATTCTCGACTCACATGGTCGCGCCACGGCGGCAACCCCGGAGATGGATCGATTGATCCCAACAAACATTTTTCCGGCAGCGCGAGAACCAGCGGAAGCCATCCGCACGCGTCAAGATTATCGCAGCGCAGGCAAACTGTTTTCCCTGGTGTCCTTCACTGAACATTACGGAGGCGAAACGTACACAATTCAAGTGGCACAAGACCGCTCGAGTGACGAGCAAGTTGAAAGGAACCTTGCTCTCTTGTTCATCGCAGTTCTCTTCGGCGGGATTCTGGCTTCGACTTTGATTGCGATCATCGTTACGCGGCGCGGGTTGCGACCGCTCCGAAAGATGACGGAATCACTTCAGCGAATTGGCCCGGACCAATTGAAGGAGCGCATCGGTTCTGAGGGCTGGCCGCACGAGCTGCAACCCCTCGCTTCTGCCTTCGATCAGATGCTCAAACGCCTCGATGATTCTTTCACACGGCTCTCGCAATTCTCGGCCGATCTCGCGCACGAACTGCGAACACCTATAGCCAATATGCTGGGCGAAGCGCAGGTTGCCCTCACGCGGGATCGCACTGCTCCCGAGTATCGTGAAACGATCGAATCCACGGTTGCCGAATGTGAACGGCTTTCCAGGATCGTGGATAATTTGTTGTTTGTCGCTCGGGTGGACGCGGCGAGTGAACCAATTGCGAGGAAATGGTTCGATGCGCGCGCAGCAGTAGAAAAGATCGCGGCGTTCTATCAGATGGTCGCCGATGATCATGACGTGACGATCAATTGCAGCGGCGACGGACAAATTTATGCCGACCCCGATTTGTTCGAACGCATGGTGGGAAATCTACTCGACAACGCACTGCGCTTCACCGCGAGGCACGGAGCAATAGGTGTTGCGGTCTCGAAACACAACAGCGATTTCGAGGTTGCCGTGAGTGATAACGGATCCGGCATACCTCCGGAACATTTGCCGCGTGTTTTCGATCGGTTTTACCGTGCCGAATCGTCGCGAAGTTCCGACGGAGCAGGCCTCGGTCTCGCACTGGTCAAGTCGATCGTGGAGCTCCATGGCGGATCGGCCACGATTCAGAGCGAACTCAATCACGGCACGACGGTCGTACTTAGATTTCCAGCGGGGTCTCCAGGTAACGGGTCCTAAAAAATAATTGTATCGCCTCAGAATCGCGATCGCGTCAGATCGAGAACGAACGCGGAGGAAAACACCATTGGTCGCCTTCACATCAAAGAAAAGGCGGCAGGCGGAAAGGTGGCAAAGGTGTTAAGGGAACACGACCCCGACGGTGAATGGAATTAGAAGGTCTTCGTCACAACGAATGGCAAAGAGTCGGGATTCGAAAGCTATCCAAACGGGAAACTGGTGATAGAACACAGCGAATAGTCGCCACAGATGCTCGACAACCGTTGTCACAGACACGACTGAGTCGGTGAATTCGGCTATGACTTTGCGGCGTCGAATGTAGTCTCATTGAGTGTGCGATGGCAGTGGCGGACGGCCATGGCCTTGCGGGCATAAGCGGAAACTGCCGTCACGACTTGCGCGAAAATCATACGTCTGTCCCGCTGCGCTAATGACAACCCAGTACCCGTTAACGAGGGCTTGGGTATATTGCATTCCCGGTTCCGGGCAACCGAAGGAACCATCATTCCAAACTACTGCCTGCGCGCGTTCGAGCACCACTTGTTGAGGCGAGACGTCAGCTAGTTTGGCAGCTTCATTTACAATCCGACTCAGGATCGTCTCCGGCACCTGAGATTTGGCCCGCGACGATCCTGGTGTTGGTGTTGATCCCGAAGTTTCGGAAAGCGTTCCCATCGACTTGTTAGGCGAACCAAACCCGCATGCTATATACAAGGCGAGATTCACACCTACAGCAACTGCTATTGAGAGTGTACGCATCGATGAATGCCCTTCCGGGACAGTAAATGAGCACGCAAAATTGTACAAGCGAGGGCCGGCGGCACTTAACAACTTGATCCCTGGAGATTACAAAAATTCTTTGAATCGAGCTTTTTTCTGGTCGTTTCTGTTCCCCTGTTTTAATCTTTGGAACGACCTTAACCGCGGCGAAGAACTCAACGGCGGTTTCGTTGCCTGCACCACAGTGTCTACGCGGGTTAGGGAGTACAAGAAGTAGCCGCAGCCCGCTCCACCGGACTGCGGCCATCCACTTCATCCACTTAATGAAGCTGCGGCAATCAGCCGCAGCGCCGCAATCATTACAAGATTGTAATATATGGCAAGATATTTTTCGAGCCGCTATTTCCGGCCAACAACAGTAATTCCTCTCGCGCGTCTCGCTGCGCCCTTCTGATATCCACATTCCAGGTTGCGTAGCATCCTGCCGTCGTAGCTCAATCGGGTAGAGCAAACCGGTGGCTGATTTTCGGCAGTTTCGCTCACAGACACCCCCGAAAAAATT
The DNA here is from genome assembly GCA_025935755.1 of Chthoniobacterales bacterium. GTDB lineage: Bacteria > Verrucomicrobiota > Verrucomicrobiia > Chthoniobacterales > UBA10450 > Udaeobacter. Next base: position 5,963 of record JAICUQ010000102.1, read on the forward strand.
GTCTTGCCATTAATTACAAGTTTGTAATCATCAACGCGCTTATGAGAAAACCGTTCTTCTCTCCAGTTGGGAGGGCGCTGATGCTGCCGGCTGCGTGCGCAGCTCTGATGCTTTTTGCCACAGATCACTCCGCTCTCGCGCAAACAACAACAGAACAAACCGTTGTAGTCACGGGAACACCGCCGCCCCGTGCGGCTGCGGGCGAAGAGGTACCCAGCGCTTATGGCGCGCCGCCGGACTTTTCGCGCAGCCGTTTCTCCAACCGAACGCAAGCCTACGTATTGCCGCCATGGGCATTTTTCTTTGCAGAGCTTTACGAGGGCACGTTCCAGAACGAGGGGTTCCCGGATCATCGTTTCACTCAAGAGATCGAAATGGGTTTGCCCTATCGATTTGGAGTCGCCGCAGAAGCGCAATTCGAAAGATTCAATGGTGGCGGCGACGAGAGGAGTGTGACGTTGGAGGCGCGATGGGCTCTTGCCAATTGGAACAAGATCCCGCTCAATCCAACGCTCTTCGGCGAATATAAGTTCGGTGTCGGCACGACCAAACACGAAATTCCCGATGCCTACGAACTTCGTTTGCTCCTTGCTCAGGATTTCGGCGAGCGCGTTGAGTGGGCAATGAACTGGTTCTTCGAGAAGGAAAATACCCTCGACCGCGCGCTCGAATGGGGTTTCTCCCAGGCTGCCATGGTGCCAGTCCTCCTACCTAACGAGCGTTTGTTGATCGGCTTGGAAATGCAATACAAGAATAAAACCGAGAAGGACACACGCGGCGATCCGGAGAACACCTTCGTCATTGGCCCAGCCATCGCGTGGAAACCGACATTACATACGCGCCTTGACATTTCACCTCTGTTCGGCGCCACGGAGGATTCGCCAGTAGCCGATGTCTTTGTTGCCTTTTCCTGGCTCTTCGGTGGCGAACGTGAGGAAGCCGAAGCGCCCGTGTCCACACGGTTCCGTTATTACACTGATGCTGCCTACAGCCGTTCCGGCAAGGATTCCGGAAAAGAGATAAAACAGGTGAGGTACGTCCCGCCCTGTCCTGATTGGTACGGCGATCGCGAATGGAATGTGAATCTATGGGGTGCCTATGCTTTCACCTACACTGAGTACGATCCCAATCTTTTTCTACTCGACGTGGTACAAACCACCAGCGAGGGACGTCCGGATCTGGGCACTTACGACCGTTACATTGGAGGCGATCACGCCTGGGGAGGCGGCGGCGACGTCAAATATTTCTTTTGTCGCTATGCTGCTGTCGGTGTTGAAGGATTTGCCCTGGATGCCAGCAAAAATGGCTTCGATATTTTCCAAGACCCAACCATTCCGATCTTCACTCGTAAAAAAATCAATCACGACCACACGGTCGGCAGCGTTTTAGGAACGTTTACACTGCGCTATCCGATTCCTTGCACGCGCTTAGCGCCCTACGCATGGGCCGGCATCGGCGCGATTTTCGGAGGCGGCGAAAGAGACCAACTGCACACACAGGGACCACCGGACGCGTTCCTCGTCAATGCGCAGACCGACCACTTCGGCAGCGAGACGAAGGTGCTCACGCAATTCGGAGCCGGTCTCGAGATCCGATTCGCCCGGCACATCGGTTGGACCACCGACTTGAGTTTCGGCGTGATTGATGGGCCAAGGAATAATTTCAAAATGGTCCGCAGTGGCTTGAATTTCGCCTTTTGAAAATCTTGAGGGTTCTCGCCGTCAGGCTGAAAACCGCGGTTGTTTCGGCGGTGCTGAAGTGGAGACGCCGCAGCCTGGTGGAGCGGGCTGCGGCGCATTTCTTGGTTGTAGAGGCGCTTGTGTCAAGCGCCTGGCTCAGATGGCGGCTAAGTGGGGCACTGCTGCACTCTTGACCCGTTCTATATGGATCGATAGCTTGCCTGCGGAAAGGAGCTTGTTGCGGTGAAGACCGAAGTCTCAATCGAATACTGCGTCGTTTGAAACTACACGCCGAAGGCCGTCAGTTTGGCGGCCAAAATTCTCGAACTGGGCGAGCGTATCAAATCGCTTTCCCTGATTCCATCGAGAGGCGGCGCCTTCGAAGTTCGCGCCAATGGCAAACTGCTCCATTCCAAACTCGACTCCGGTGAGTGGCCCGATTTCGACGAAATCGTTAAGGCGGTCAAAAAGGCGTGATAATCCGGATGGGAGAGTCAACGCGGTCTGCCTAACAGTCGCCGATTCTTCAATCACGGCTTTCAACGTCCAACGCTCAACTCCGAAAGGATTCGCGAGCAGGCTGCTCAACGCTCACTGCTCAATTCAGACTGTTGAAGGTTCGGCGTTGGGCGCTGGACGTTGGGCGTTTTCTTTCTCCAGGAGAGTGAAGGGTGCCTGGTGGCCCTCGCGGTCTTCAAAACCGTCGTTGCCACGAAAGTGGCGAGGTAGGTTCGATTCCTATCCTCTCCGCCACTCAGGGTCGATGGAAGAGGTTTGAGGTTTGATTTGCCAGTCCGGAGACTACGATTTCACATCAAAACATCGACCCTCATTATCAAACATTTGGGAAAGGAGGTGAACGGCATGTCGCGTGAGCAAATTCGAAAGCTAACTTCGCTTTCGACCTGCGCCGGGTGAGCGTCAAAATTGAGCCAACAGGCCCTGCGACAAGTGTTGCCGCAGCTACCCATTTCATTGAGCCGGAACGTACTCGTCAGTTCGAAAACATTCGACGACGCAGGTGTGTATCGGCTGGATCGACATCGCGCACTGGTGCAGACGGTTGACTTTTTCACGCCCATTGTGGACGACCCGTTTTCCTTCGGGCAAATCGCAGCCGCGAATTCGCTGTCCGATATCTATGCAATGGGCGGACGTCCATTGACGGCATTGAACATCATCGGCTTTCCTGAGGACCTCGTTAGGCCAAGGGTGATTTCGTCTATTTTGCGAGGTGGGCTGGCAAAAGCAGCTGAGGTCGGGTGCGTGATCATCGGGGGTCATTCCATTCGTAATCCAGAACCGATCTATGGACTTGCGGTCACCGGCTTGGTAGACATCCGGCACGTCACCACAAACGCAAACGCGCGTCCGGGCGATCTACTGATTCTCACAAAGCCACTGGGAACCGGTATCGCCACCACTGCGATCAAGCGCGGAATGGCGTCGCGCACCCTGCAAAGAACTGTGACCACACTCATGTCGCACATCAACACGGTCGGCGCCGAGTTGGCTGAGTCGGGATCGGTGCGCGCCGCGACTGATATAACCGGATACGGGCTTGTAGGACATTTAATCTCATTATGCCGGGCCAGCGATGTTTCCGCGGAGATCGATCCGGGGGCTGTGCCTATAATCAGCTATGAAATTCATGAACTCGTTAATCTGGGCTGTGTTCCACAAGGGACCAGGGACAACCTGAATGGAGCCACGGTTCTCGTCGATTGGACGGGAACGGATGAGACCGGCCAAATCCTGTTGACCGACGCACAGACTAGCGGCGGTTTACTGTTGTGCGTGGCCGAAGCCAATCTTGAAAAAGCACTCAAGATCGTGCGAAAGGCTTCGACCCCAGCCGCCGCAGTGATTGGACGAATCGTACCACGACGGCGTCGCCGCCCATTGATATGCATGACCAAATAAAGCGTGACAAGCGGCGCCAAATTCCAGCTGTGTCGAAAATTCTCGATGCCCTCGGCAATTTTGTTCTGCCGCGGCCATTTGTTGTTGAAATTGTCCGGCGGAAACTTTCAGTGATTCGAGCTAACGGCGCGTCCTCCGGGTTCGAAGCCACTCTTGCTGATATTCGTCGTTCGCTTGATCAACTTCGCGCCACCAGACTTCAACCGGTCATCAACGGAACCGGGATTGTCATTCACACAAATTTCGGACGCGCTCCGCTTGCGAGCGAAGCGATGCACGCAGTGAATGAAATTGGGCCAGCGTATTCGAATCTGGAATATGATGTCGTTAGCGGCGAACGCGGCGGCCGCGGCGCTTACGTCGAAAATGCCCTCGCTCTACTTTGTAAGGCCGAGGCGGCAACCGTGGTGAACAATTGCGCAGCGGCACTGGTCCTGATCGTCAGGCTTTTCACCGGCAAAGGTGGCAGGCATTCCGCTACGGCCAGGACGGGCAAGCCGGATGCGTCAGAGGTGGTCATCTCACGCGGCGAACTGGTGCAAATCGGCGGTGGATTTCGCATTACCGAAATTCTCGAGGCGAGTGGCGCAAATTTGCGCGAGGTCGGTGCGACCAACAAAACCACACTTGAGGATTACGCACAGGCAGTCGGACCAAAGAGTGCGATGATTCTAAAAGTTCATCGAAGCAATTTTTTCATGAGCGGCTTTGTAGAATCGCCTCCGTCGAATGAGATCAGCGCGCTGGCAAAGAAGAATCGGATTCCTTTCGTCGAAGATCTCGGGAGCGGTGTGATGATCGCCAATGCATCATTGGGAATTGCGGAGAACGAGCCAACTCCTGCCGACGTATTGAAAGCCGGTCCTGATCTTGTCTGTTTCAGTGGCGACAAACTTTTCGGCGGCCCGCAGGCGGGAATCATCGCCGGTAAAAAGCGATTCGTGGCCGCGTTGAAACGCGAACCACTGTTTCGGGCCTTGCGCTGCGACAAGCTCTGCCTCGCCGCGTTGCAAACGACCGTGGATCTTCACCTGACTGAAAAAATCAACGAAATCCCGGCGCTCGCGCTTCTACAAACTTCAGAGGACGCATTGCGACGCCGTGCCGCAGCGATTGTTGCGAATTTGGCCGATCTGCCAATCGAGATTGCCGTCGGTCGCGGCAACGCGAAAACCGGCGGCGGTACCTTGCCGAAGTCGAATGTGCCGTCCGTGACGATCGATTTTGTTCCCACAGACTGGTCGTTGACCGAATTCTCGGCAAGACTTCGCGCAGCGAACCCGCCTGTAATTGGTTACATCGCGGACAACCGGTTTAAACTCGATCTCCGGACAATTTTTCCTCGACAGGACGACATTCTGATGAAGGCGATTCGCGCAACGTGTCGAAAATAATGAATGCGTCGATTTGCACGGTCATCCCGCGTGAAGCGCAGCGGAGTCGGGACCTCGCGAAATTATCTTGAGGTGATTTCAGGATTCTTCGACTTCGTTCACTTCGCTTCACTCTGCACAGAATGACCGCTTGGCGGATACAAACGTGACACCCAAACATTTCATCATCGCCACCGCAGGTCATGTTGATCATGGGAAGAGCGCGCTGGTCAAAGCCCTGACCGACACCGATCCCGACCGTCTGCCGGAGGAGAAGAAACGGCAGATCACAATCGATCTTGGTTTCGCCGCGTTGGAGGTTGCCGGGCCAGATGGCGACAAAATTCACGCGGGCATCATCGATGTTCCAGGCCACGAAGATTTCGTGCGCAACATGATCGCGGGTGTCGGCTTAACCGATCTGGCATTGTTCGTCGTTGCTGCAGATGACGGCTGGATGCCGCAGAGCGAGGAGCATTTGCAAATCCTGAATTACCTCGGCGTTCAACACGCTGTGATCGCGCTTACAAAGAGTGACCTGGGCCGCGTCGAGATTGTCACCAATCAAATTCGCCGACAGCTCGCCCGTACACGTTTCGAAGATTCACCTATCGTTCCCACTTCGGTCCGGACCGGAACGGGCATCCAGGATCTGATAAACACCGTGGGTACCGAACTCGCGAGAATGCCGTCGCAACGCGATATCGGCAAGCCGCGCTTGTTTATCGATCGGGTATTCACGCTTCGCGGGATCGGGACGGTCGTGACGGGCACACTCAGCGACGGATGCTTGCACCGCGGACAGCAGATCGTTCTGTACCCAGCGAATCTCGAGACACGGATTCGCTCGATCCAGAGCCATGGCCACGAAATGGAAATCGCGCAGCCGGGCATGCGAACGGCCATCAATCTACTGGATGTTCGTGTGGATCAGATCAAGCGCGGGGACGTCGTAACGTTTCCGGGTCAAGGCGCACCATCTTCGACACTGATTGCTCTCGTAGAAAAATCTTCGCGCTCGACCGGGGACAAGAGCATTACCCGTTCGGTGAAGAATGGATCGTCTATATACGTTCACCACGGGACAGCCCGCGTCGCCGCCAAAATCAAGTTCCTTCAAAATCGACCGCTCGACGCGGGTACTCGGAAGATTGCTCATTTAAAGCTTGCCTCACCTGTGTTTGCGTTCGCCGGCGATCGCTTTGTGGTTCGCGATCCGTCGGAGCGATGTACCATTGCGGGCGGGATTGTGCTCGATCCAGACGGGCACAAGGAATCATTGGCATCGACCATGGCGGTAGACGACCTCGATTCATTGGTGCTCGCGACCATAAGGCGACAAGGATTCGCACGCAGAGAAACTCTTTTGAGCAAATCACAATTCAGTGCCGATGGAATTTCTGAAGCGCTGAAAAGCCTGAAGAAAAAGGGCGCAATCGTATTGTGCCAGCACGTCGCGGCCGATTGTGAATTCTGGCGGAAACTGCGGAACCAGGCCATTGAGTTGATCGATGCCGCGCACACGAAGTCTCCCGAGCGCGCTGGAATCGATCTGGCTGAACTCTCCTCAGCGTTACAGGTTCACCAACCGGAATTGCTTGAAGCGCTAATGCTGGATTTATGCGAAAACGATTTCGTCCGCGCAGGATCGGTTGTTGCGCGCGCGTCACATCGTCCAACACTGCCGGCGCGCGTTCAACCGATCGAGAAACGGATTCAGGAAGCGCTAACTGAAAAACCGTTCGATCCACCTTCGCGCAAGACCATCGAGTCGGATCCGCAGGCCAGGCAAGTTATGCGTTTTTTGATCGAGAATGGGAACATCACCGAACTTGCGGCCGATGTGGTCTTATTGCGTGAGAACTTTGAACGCATGAAGTCGCAAGTGACTGCGTTCATATCGAAACACGGACCTGCAACAGTAAGTGAACTGCGGCAATCACTCGGAACTTCACGTCGTATCATGGTGCCGTTGCTCGAGCGACTGGATCGAGACGGTGTCACACGGCGGGTTGGTGACAAACGTTGCCTGCGCATGTAAACCCATTCCCCGGCATGCACGTTTCGATTCAC
>JAICUQ010000066.1 GCA_025935755.1 Chthoniobacterales bacterium
AAAGCATTCGGTGAAGTGAATGAAGAACTGAAGTAGCATCGCAATTCTCATCCTGAGCGCAGCGCACCGAAGTCGAAGGATCCCGCAGCTTAACCCGTTGGCTTTCCCGGGCCGGATCGAAAGCCTGGCCTCGCGGACTTCGTCCACTGCGTTACAGCCCCGGCTGCGCTCGGAATGGACGACGTGTCGCAGAAACGCCCTGCCATCTGATATCGTGATCGCGTCCGAATGCACTGGCGCGGCATCGCGGGTGTAGCAGATTGTAGGGTGCATAAAGCTGTCGCGAGCCAGGTCGACTGGCGTGCTGTCCGGGAGGATTTCCCGATCCTGCGTCAGCGGGTACGCGGCCATGATTTAATCTACTTTGATAGTGCGGCCAGTTCGCAAAAACCGCGCGCTGTCATCGAGGCGTTGCGGAATTTTTACGAACGCGATAATGCGAATGTTCATCGTGGATTGCACACACTGAGCGGGCGCGCTACCGAAGCTTATGAACACGCTCGGCAGCGCGTGGCAGAGTACATCGGCGCGGCAAGTGCCGACGAGATAATCTTCACCCGTGGGACGACAGAGAGTATCAATCTGGTGGCGCAGGCGTGGGGTGAAAAATTTCTCGGCGAAGGCGACGTGATTCTTCTGACGGCGATGGAGCATCACAGTAACCTGGTGCCATGGCAGTTGCTGGCGGAGCGCAAAGGCGCGCGTCTGCAATTTCTGCCGGTGCGTGACGACGGAACGCTTGATATTGAAAAGCTTCATTCTTTGCTGACGCCGGAAGTAAAGCTGTTCGCTTTCACTCACATTTCGAATTCGTTAGGCACAATTAATCCCGTCGCTGATCTTTGCGCCAAAGCTCGCGCTGTGGGTGCGCTCACGTTGGTCGACGCGGCGCAGAGCGCGGGGCATATGCCGCTCGATGTGCAGGAACTCGGCTGCGATTTTCTCGCGTTCTCCGGGCACAAAATGTGTGCACCCACCGGCATCGGCGTGCTTTACGGACGCGCGGAGCTTTTGGATTCGACGCCGCCGTGGCAGGGCGGAGGCGAAATGATCGTCAGCGTGACGCTGGAAAAGAGCACGTTCAAGAAACCGCCTCACCGGTTTGAAGCTGGGACGCCCAACATCGCGGGCGCGGTTGGCCTCGCGGCAGCGATTGATTACATCGACGCGATCGGGCGCCCTGCAATTTTCGAACACGACTCCGAGCTTGCGCGTTATGCGGCTGACCGCGTGAGCGAATTACCGGGAACGCGCGTCTTTGGTCCAAAAGAAGAACGGGGCGCGCTTGTCGGGTTTGTCATGGACGCGGCGCATCCGCACGATCTGACTACGTTTGCAGATCAGTACGGCTTGGCTTTGCGCGGCGGACACCACTGCAACCAGCCGTTGATGCGTCGCTTTAACGTGCCTGGCACAACGCGCGCGAGCTTCTATTTTTACAACACGACCGAGGAGATCGATCGCATGGTGGAAATCCTTCACGCAGCGGTGCAATTCTTTAAATGATGAGCATTGCTTGCCACCAGCCCTTCCCAGCTATGCAAAGCGCCGGAGCACTGGCGGACTCCGAAACACAAGCGCGCTGGAGCAGTGGAGGGGCGAGCTTCTGCGAGCCGGGCGTCGCAGACCTCCGCCCTCCAAATCAGCGAAAACAAGATCGAAGCTGCGGCCACGTCGTGGAGTGCGGCGCTGCAGCGCTGCTTTCAATGCCGACCTCGTTGAAGGTGTAGCCTTATGGAACTGGAAGAACTGTACCAGGAGGTTATCCTCGATCATTCGAGGCGGCCACGAAATTTTGGCGAAATGCCTGATGCCGGCGTTCTGGTACATGGTGATAATCCAGCTTGCGGAGACGAAATTCATTTGGCCGTCAAATTCAACGCGAACGGGGGCCTGGAGGACATCAAATTCAGCGGACGTGGGTGCGCAATCAGCCAGGCATCCGCGTCACTGATGACGATGAAACTGAAGGGTAAGAGCCGGGCGGAAGTGATGGAAATGGTTCGCGCATTTCACGATCTCGTGACGGCCGACACCAGCGAAGCTCCGAATAATTTGGGTGACCTGCGCGTCATGCAGGGCGTTCGAAAATTCCCACAACGGGTGAAGTGCGCGATGCTCGCATGGCGTGCGTTGCAGCAGGCTTTCGAGCAGGGTTCCGGTGAAGGAACGGTATCGACTGAACCGGTGTAGACGCAGATCCAAAGGTACCAGCGTGGAAGTAGTGCGCATTCGAAACGCGAATGTAGAGGATTCAGCGGCGATTGCCGGGATTTACAACCAGGGAATTGATGACCGCATTGCCACGTATGAAACGGAACGGCGATCTGCGAAAGATCAGCGGGCGTGGCTTGAATCCATCGCTGGCCAATATCCAGCTGTTGTTGCCCAAAGTGGTTGCGAAATCATCGGCTGGGCCGGCGCGGCGCCGTACCGGGACCGCGAATGTTATCGAGGCATCGGCGAATTTTCGATCTACGTCCGGCGCGATTGGCGGAGCCGGGGAGTTGGTGATTTTCTGCTCAGAGGCCTGATCACTGAAGCGGAGCGGTTAGGGTTGTGGAAACTCCTCTCGCGCATTTTCCCGTTCAATGAGGCCAGTCGCGCGCTTTGCCGTAAACATGGTTTTCGGGAGGTTGGCATATACGAAAAACATGCGCGCCTCGATGGCCAATGGGTTGACGCGGTGATTGTCGAGCGGCTGATCACTGCGAATCTGACGCGTTGAGATTTTGCTAGTCGTGCAACGCGATGCTCGCGCCGACCCACGTCTTATTCTTATTGAAATCGACCCCCATCATTTTGCCCTGGCTCATCCGAACGAGATTGTTGACGAGCGTTGGATCGCGATCCTGATCCGGCCAGACAAACATCATCCGGATCTCGGCTTTCGATGTGTGACCGTCGATCGTCGGCAGAAACGAAGCGTACTCGACTTTCCTCTGCAAAATCCATTCGTGTGGGTTTTGCAACCCGGGGATCTTCTCGCGCGTCGGCTCTATGTCCACGCCGTGACCGGCGAACGAATAAAGCGGCTTCAAAACGTATTCTCCTATTTGCTCGCCGACGGGAAATTCATCGACGAAAAATGCTGGCGAAGTGTACTTGGTTTTGAGGAACGGCAACGAATGCTTGCTGATCCGGAAATACCAGTTTGGATGACCCACCCAGGTCACATCGAGATCGTCCTGAAAACGAAAATGTAACTTCAGATCGCGCCGTTGACTCAGCTCGTCGAAAATCACGCGATTATAGATTCGTTCGATCCTCACGTCGTGCCCGTCGCGATCATGAAATAATTGCCGGCCGCGCTTCTTGATTTCGGTGACGCAAACCGGTCGAATCCCGAGGAAACTTTCCGTAGCGGCAAAATCCACGCGCGTTTTTTGTTTATCCGGTTGGATGTCGAGCAACACCACGCTTTCCGGCAGTGAATCTGCGATGATGGTGCGCTTCAAAAGTTCGAGGTAAGCCTCATCTTTGATCCCGCCAAATGAAGAGGTCCAATTGCGCGGAATAACCGGGAACGCTTTGCGGAAGCAATCCAGCAGCGTCAATTGGAATCCGAACAGACTGGGGAATGCCTGTAATTCGATCAGCCGGGGCACCAATCGATCTCCCTCAGCGCAAACTGCAAAATCGACCACATGAAAATTCGGATGCGTTGATTCGTTAGGCACCTGGAAGTCCTTCGGAACCGCCAATGCGGAATGGCTGACAAATTCCGGAGTGCGGGTCGCCGCTACAAGCTCATTTGCAGCGCGCGTGATTTCATCCGTGAACTCGCGTGTCAGGAAAACCGGTGTCTCACAAATTCGGAAATCGGCCGGCCATTTCTCAGATTCATTTACGCAGCGGACCAGCGCAGCATATTTCTCAGGCGTAAAATCGGCGTTGAAAGCGGCGCGAAGTTTCGGATCCACGTGACGATCGCGGCAGCGCTAAATCAAAAACTTCCCTTCCCGCATTACCTGCTGGCCGTCGAACCAGATATCGAAATCGCGACCAACGCAGTCGATATGCGTTTTCGAAGCCCAATTTGCACCCGTGTGCTCAGCATACGGGTGACCGAACGCGATGTGTACCCCGGGAAGTTTTTCGTCTTGCAGAATGTGGCCGATAATGTGCGTGCAGGCGGTGTTTGTACCGATCGCAAATTCTCCGACGCGATCGCTGTTTTCGTCAGTATGCGTGTAAGCGTTAAATTCGTCGCGCAGATCCTTGTTTTCCGAATTCAGGTTTCGAATACGATTATTTTCAACCTCGATTGTGAGGGGATTCGATTTCAGATCGCCAAACCGCTCGCATAGATAATCGCCGACCACACCGTCCACTACAAACACACCGTTGGTGTTCATAGGCGTGGTGAAAATCTCGCCGCCGGGCAAGTTGCCCCACTTATCACGGGCAATAATGCCGCTGGTCTTCAGCCATTTGAGCTTCGGCGACAACTCCGCAACGAACTCGGTGCCGTGAGGCGTTTTGCAGGTGATGCGATCGACCTGACGCGCTTGTTCGACCAGACGCTGGCTGAGTTTGTCGACTGCGCAAAAGTCGGCGCGCATGCCTTCAAGCATGATTTGTCGATTGATGTTCACCATGTGCGCGTGACGGATGTGGTGATGATTCACCACGTTGGTCATCTCCCCGCGCGCACCCAGTTCGCCCGGTTGGCCCTGCGCGGCGAAGATCGACACTTGCGAGAGCGCGAGATCGTCGAGAATGATTTCAGGCATGTACGAGAGCGGACGGCGGGCGTGATGTTCGAGAACAAAAAGGCTGTACTCAGACCCAACGCGTTCGACTTCCGATTGCAACGCCGCCGCAATGTCGCGGGTAAACGTGTCGGTGATGATCGTGATTCGCTCCTGCGGTTTTAATCGCAGACAAGTGTCGATCGCATTATGCGCGCCGGGAAGCAATTCGGGGTCAATTGGATGGAGATAAGCGCGATCGGGCATGACTGAAAGCTGAGAGAATTACTCGGAAACCAATCGCAAGCAAACACTCCTGTGCGTGTCGGCTTTGCCGGCAAAAGGTGCTTGGTCGAGGTGACCACTGTAAACCTTTAGACGCACGAACCAGATAGGTTTCTTTCCACCTTCGAAACGATTCGACTGACGGTCGTATTTCTGTCTAAGATCAAACTTGGGAATGGATCTCACTACCAAGTATCTAGGGCTTTCGCTGCGTTCGCCTCTGGTGCCGTCTGCCTCGCCGCTCTCCGAGAAAACCGACAATATTCGGGCCATGGAACAAGCCGGGGCTGCTGCGGTCGTTTTTCATTCGCTTTTTGAAGAGCAAATCGAAACGAGCGCCCCGGAATTCCGTGTCGATCCAAACACGTACCTTCAGAATATCGCGCAGGCGAAGCGTGCAGTCGGCATTCCGATTATCGGCAGTTTGAATTGCACCACGCTCGGCGGGTGGATCAGTTATGCGCGGCGAATCACAGAGGCCGGCGCCGATGCGTTGGAATTGAATATCTACAGAATACCGACGCGCCCCGAGGTCACTGGCAGCACGACGGAAAGTATTTACATCGAGACAGTGCGCAGTATTCGGGCTGCCACCAAGATTCCGCTCGCCGTTAAACTCAGCCCTTACTTCAGCAGTTTCGCAAACATGGCTATCAGTCTGGACGATCTGAATGTCGATGGGCTCGTGTTGTTCAACAGATTCTATCAACCCGACATCGATCTGGAGAAACTGGAGGTCACACCAAACTTCACATTGAGCACGCCTGCCGATATGAGGCTGCCGCTGCATTGGATCGGGATCCTTTACGGGAAACTGCGAGCCAGTCTCGCAGCCACAAGCGGCATTTATCAGGCGCAGGATGTGATCAAGCTCGTGATGGCTGGCGCCGACGTGACCATGTTATGCAGTGCGCTGATGCGTCATGGGATTACGCATCTTCAGCGGATCGAAATGGAATTGATTGCGTGGCTCGAGCAACACCAACGCAAATCCATGGCTGAAATCAAAGGCATCATGAGTCAGCAGAATTGTCCTGACCCCAGCGCGTTCGAGCGTGCGCAATACGTGCGCGGACTTTCCGGGTACACGTCGTTATTCCCGATGCGGCGGTGAATTCCGACGTCATTCCGGGCGAAATCGAGAATGCATCGGTTGAGAAGCCGCGACATGGGCGGGAAGGCCGGAGGCCGAGCGAACGGGAAGTGATCGAATCAAATCCCGCGGCGCAGCGCAAAGTTACTTCATCGGGATGTCTCGAGTTCGCTCGACATGACTGCGTAAACAGTCGCGATTCAGCGTCAAACCTTCGTTTGTTTCGGCCACGATCTGATCAACTACCGCCTTCATATCTTGGGTCCGTTCCCACACCATCAGTTGGCGGTCCGCGCCGGTGCCTTCGCGCATGATGCGTTCGATATGCTCGATCTCGCGCTGGTTGCCGAGTTCCTGCACTTCTCCGGCGACGAATTCGAGCATCTCCTCGAGCAATTCGCGTTCGTCGACTTCACATTTCCGGCCAAAATCGATCAGCTTACCGTCTAAACCGTAGCGGCCAGCGCGCCACCGGTTCTCATCAATCAGGCGTTTTGGATAATTTCGAAACGTCACGTTATCACGACGCAGCTTTTGCAGTTTGAAAACGATCGCCTGCATGAGCGCTGCCAGCGCGACGGTGTCATCCACGCGCGATTGCGCGTCGCATATCCGAAACTCGATCGTGTCGAAAAAGGGGTGCAGCCGGACGTCCCACCAAATTTTCTTCGGATTATCGATGCACTTGGTCGCTACCAGCAGTTTCAAATAATCTTCGTATTCGCTGAGACTTTGGAACGCGTCGGGGATTCCGGTGCGAGGGAGGCGTTCAAAGATCATCTGACGGTATGCTTTCAACCCGGTGTTTTGCCCCAACCAAAATGGGGAGTTGGCCGAGAGCGCGTACAAATGCGGCAGGAAATAACGCGCCTGATTCATAATGTCGATCGCCTCTTCCCGGTCCGGAATGCCGACATGAACGTGCAGGCCGAACGTCAAACAGACCCGGGCAACCTGCTGCATGTCGTTTATGAGCGTGGAGTAGCGCTCGTTCATAGTGATCAGTTGATCCATCCAGTGTGAAAACGGATGCGTGCCGGCTGAAGCAATTACCAACCCGTGCTGCGCCGCAAGTTTCGCCAACTCACGGCGAAGTGCGGTGATCTGTCGTCGCACGTCGCGGGCATCGCTGCAAACTTCAGTGCCGATTTCCACAATCGACTGATGCAGTTCCGGTTTGATCTGCTCCCGCAAGATGATTTTGCCGTCGGCGAGGATTTGTTGAATGTGTGATCGGAGTTCGCGCGTCTCCGGATCGATAATCTGCAACTCCTCTTCGATCCCGAGAGTGAAAACGTGTTCGGAACTGCGAGGCCTCGGCGGCTTTTTTTTCAACTCAGGTGAGGTTTTTTGCGCAGGAGTCGCGACGTCCATGGTGTCCAGTGTTGAAAACATGGTTCATCGTGTGCTGTGTATTGGCAACACACATCGCAGCATTTGCGATTCGCTGGCTTTTTTTTGCGCCATGACTGAGAGCGGGAACTCTGTTCATCTCACTTCTGTCTGAATGGCTTTCATCACTTCCGCAGGCGACCAGGCGTTTCCTCGCCAGATCCTCTCGATTTTCCCATCACGGTTGACCAATGCAGTAGCCAGTCCGTGTGAAAGTGTGCCGCCTTCATTCTGCCGGTAAACCGAGAACGCGCGGGTGAGGGAATCGATCTGGTTTTTGTCTCCGGTGGCGAAGGTCCAAGTTTTTGGATCGGCATGATGAAATCCGGCGTAATCGCGCAGAACGTTCGGCGTGTCGTACTCCGGATCCAACGTGATGCTGAGCAGATGGGTTGTTGCCACTGCGCCGGTTCCGTTTTTGATCGCGGTCTGTAGTTCTTCGAAATTGCTCGATATGCGGGGGCAAAAATTCGGCACGGGACAGCGTGTGAAAACGAACGTGAGCACAAAAGGCTCGCCGCGAAATGTGTCGAGCGAAATGCGCTGTCCGTTTTGATTCGTCAGGTTGAACGCCGGCATTGAGTCCTTCTCTTTGAGACGCGCATTATGATCGTCCGAAACCGATGACGCCGGTTTCGGATCGGCAACCTTTACCTCTTCACGCCTGATCTTTTTCACATTTTCTATCCAGAAGTCCTTCTGGGTAACTGCCATTCGAAACGAAATCGCGTCACCGGTTTTCAGATCCGCGAGTTGTTTTGGATCGCGCGCCACGAACGGCATCGTCATCGACGGCATGTAGCCGGGTATCTTTTCGTGCTGAATTTCGATTGTTGATCGATCCGGCGAAAATCCACGCACCACTCCGCGGGCGTCATAATGCTCGCCTCTTTCCTCCGTATCGATCGTACGGCCACAACCGAGCAGGGCGAGAGCAAGGCAGCCGGACAGCAGTATTTTTTGCATTGGCAGAATTGAAAACTGCGGCAGAATTCGCGTTACAACAAAACCGCAAAAAGTTTGATCTGCATCAAGGCGGGAAAGTCGGTTGCGACATAATCTCGGCCAAATGAAGGTCCAACTGACGACAAGAACTACGCAGCACTTCGCAACAGTTGCGAAGAGTGTTGTTAGCAGTTCGCGTCCGGTGAACCGCAAAACGCAAAGAACAATGAAAACCATATCTACTCAATTAATCACCGCCGCGCTCGCTTGCAGTGCGGTTCTTTATCTAGTTGTCGGTTGCTCGCAGACGCCGTCCGCACCGCCGAAAGAAGTAACGGTTCAGGCCGACGACAAAATGCGCTACGACGTAACGGCATTTGAAGTCTCGCCGGGTCAAAAGGTTGTAGTCACGTTCAAGAATATCGGGACCACACCGAAATTCTCGATGGGCCACAATTTCGTGCTGCTCGATCGCTCAATAACCAGCGCTAACATCCAGTCCGCGTTTCTCGACAAGGCTTCAACAGAAGCGGCTCACGATTATGTTCCGCCGGGTGCAAAGGAAGTGCTCGCGCATTCCAAACTACTCGGACCCGCTGAAACCGAGGTGGTCACTTTCAACGCGCCGTACGTCCCCGGGGAATATCTCTACGTCTGCTCATTCCCGGGTCACTACTCGCAGGGAACCAAGGGGATCATGACAGTGAAGCAATAACCATCGGAAGAAAGATCGTTTATGAAACCAACCATCATATTGAACGCGGTCGCACTCGTCATAACGCTTGGTTTCACGAGTTGCGGGAAACAAACAGGCACTTCTCAGGCTGAACGTAGCGCGAATGCTGTCGCAAGTTATGTCGCGCCCGGAGAAAAGGACGAATATTATTTGTTCTACTCCGGCGGACACTCCGGCCAGGTGTTCGTCGCAGGTATTCCGTCGCTGCGTCACATTGTGACCATTCCCGTCTTCGCTCCGTATCCGGGCACCGGGTACGGCTTCGATGATGAATCCAAAAAGATGCTTGGCGATTTCACCTGGGGCGATGTTCACCATCCCGCGCTGTCGCAAACCAATTCGAAGTATGATGGGCGCTGGCTCTTCGTGAACGACAATGCAAACAATCGGATCGCGCGAATCGATCTGCGCGACTTCAAAACGCATCAAATCCTCGGCCCGATTCCGAATTCAATCGGCAACCACGGCTCGTCGTTCATCACAGAGAACAGCGAGTACATCCTGTGCGCGACGCGATTTTCCGTGCCGCTGCCGAAAGGGCGCGTAGCCGATCCCAAGGATTACGAAAAGGAATTTAGTGGCATGGTCAGCGGCATCAAGGTCGATCCCCAGACCGGAGAGATGAAAGTTGGGTGGCAAATTTTGACGCCGCCGTTCGATTGGGACCTTGGTTCGACCGGCAAGGGACCGTCGAGTGGGTGGGCTTTCTGGACCAGTTACAACACCGAGATGGCGCACGACACGCTCGAAGTAAACGCGAGCCAGAAAGATCGAGACTTATGTGCAGTCGTAAACTGGCGCGCTGCCGAGAAAGCTGTTGCGGAAGGAAAAGCGGAGATGATGGATGGAGTGCCCATTATTGATCCGGCGAAAGTTCCCGGCATTCTGTATTTTGTTGCCATTGGCAAGTCGCCGCATGGCATGGATGTCGATCCAAGCGGCAAATGGATTGTGGCCGGAGGAAAACTGCAGCCCACGACTACGGTATTGAACTTCGAGAAGATACAACAAGCGATTGCCAAAAAGGATTTTGTTCATGGCGGGGACGTTCGGGGCGTGCCTGTCTTGGAATACAACGATGTGGTCGAAGGCGAGGTGCCGGTCGGCCTGGGTCCGCTCCACACGCAGTACGACGGCAAAGGCAACGCCTATACCTCAATGTTTATCGATTCCGCCATTGTGAAATGGAAATTGCCGCCATGGACCGATGAAGAGAAAAAGGATATGACCAAGACCGTGCTGGACAAAGTCCAGGCGCACTTCAGCACCGGACATCTGGTGGTAGCCGGTAGCGACACCGCTCAGCCGTACGGAAAATGGTGCGTGGCGATGAACAAGCTTTCCGCTGGCCGCCACGTGAACGTTGGCCCATCGCAGCCCGAGTCGAGTCAACTGATCGATATCAGCGGAGATAAAATGAAGATGGTCGCCGAAGCGTACACCGAGCCTGAGCCGCACTTCGCGCAGATTCTCAAGGTTAGTGAAATCCAGCCTGCCGAAGTCTATCCGAAAGATGAAAACAAAGATCCCAATGCAGTCTGGGAAAAGGCACAAAGCGGTGTGACGCGAAATGGCAATCAGGTAACCGCGAAACTCATGGCTATTCGCAGCCGTTACAATCCCGACAGGATTGATGCACAGGTGGGCGACGAATTGACCGTGCATGTCACTAATGTGGAGCAGACCCGCGATATGATTCACGGGTTCGGTTTGATCGAACACAACGTCAACATGGTGATGGATCCCGGAGAAACGAAGACGTTCCACATCAAACTGACCAAACCCGGTGTGTTCCCGTTCTACTGCACAAACTTTTGCTCGGCGCTGCACCAGGAGATGCAGGGATATCTCGTGGTGTGGGAGCCGGGCAAAGCCCCTGCGACTGGAGCCACAGGCACAGGCAGCTCGGGCGGAAGTCAATGAATGCTCCAATGCAATCACGTCGAATCCGTTGTCGGCGGAAATCGACGTCTTCCGCTGCGAGACGAGGCAAAGCCCAGGATCTACGATGAATAAGGGAGTTTCAGGTCTGCTTCGGCGCGAGTTTCGGTTTCTCCACAAGCCGCTCAACGTCTGGTCACGCCTGTTGCTCCTGGCAGCGGCAGTGACAATTGGCATCTCACTGTTTTTCCCGCTCTGGAAAATGCATCTCGTTGCTCCGCAATATTCCGACGGTCTCGACCTTTATATCTTCCCCTACAAAATCCAGGGCGGCGGATTAAATGGCCAACACCTGAACGAGATCAACAATCTCAACCACTATATCGGCATGAAGCCGCTCCAGGCAGCAGACTTCCTGGAGATGCGCTGGATGCCGTTCGTGTTCGGTCTGATTATTCTGATGACGCTGCGATCGGTTGTGTTCGGAGAGATGAGCAACGTGGTCGATCTGTTCGCGGTTTATACGTACTTCGGCTTATTTTCAATCGGCTCGTTTTGGTATCGCCTCTATCAGTATGGGCACAACCTCGATCCTCAGGCACCGGTACATATCAAGCCGTTTACCCCAATGCTCATTGGGGTGAAACAGATCGCGAATTTCCGCGAATACAGTTTCCCGCAGGCGGGCGCGTACCTGCTGTGTTTGTCCGTGCTGCTGATCATACTGGCCGGTTGGTTTTCCAGAAAGGAGAGGAGCGCATGAAGGCGGATTGCCTGCGGATCGCACGCCTGTGGCGTACTGGCGACTCCGAAAGCTTTCGCGAGTCGCGGACTTTCCTTAAAACGCGGCAATCTTCGCAAGATGTTGAAACTCCTGGAAAAAGTTCGTCTCGCCAATATGCCGAAACCAGCACGCTACAAGCGTGCGCTCCCCGAATTATCGCAACCCTGTTTTTCGTGACGACCTGCGCGGGAGCTGCAACGATCCAACAACGCATCGATGCCGCCGCCCCTAACGAGACAATCCGCATCGAATCGGGCGTTCACCCCGGATCAATCGTAATCAGCAAACCGGTCACACTTCTCGGAGAACCCGGCGCGGAGATTCGCGGCAATGGCTCGGGCAACGTCGTAACTATCGCAGCAGACAATGTGACGCTGCGCGGACTGCGCATCACCGGCTCCGGATTGCAATTATCTGATGATGATGCCGCCGTCTTCGTCGTTGCAAATAACGCCACAATTGAAAATTGCACCATCGCCGATTCTCTACACGGCATTTATCTCAAGAAAGTTTCCGGCGCGCAGATTCTGAACAACCAGATCCAGGGCAAAACGAGTGTCGCTCAAGCCCCGGCGGAAAACATGACGGCTGGTAAGCCGTCCCTCCTTGAGATCGAAAAGGGTGTCGGCCAGGGTGCAGAAAATTGCGACACCACAGTCGTTGCAAATCGTCGGGGCAATGGAATTCATCAATGGAATTGCGAACGAAATTTGATTCGTGGGAATGAGATCAGTGACGCGCGGGACGGCATTTATTTTTCATTCACGAACAACTCGCGGGTCGAGAACAATCTCATCCGGCACGTTCGTTACGGGCTCCACTACATGTATTCGGACGCGAACATCTTCGAAAACAATACGTTCACTGAAAATGCCGCCGGCGCCGCGATCATGTTTTCGAAAAACATGGTGGTGCGCGGCAATCGCTTCGTAAGCAATCGAGGTTACCGGGCTTACGGCCTTATCTTCCAATCTTCCGATAACAGCCGGCTTGAACAAAACGACATCAGCGAAAACGCAGTGGGGCTTTCCTTCAACCAATGCAATCAAAATGAAGTGGTCGGTAATCGCGTCACGCGAAATTACATCGGCTTGCGTTTTGGCTCGAACTCGGACGCCAATCGTTTCACCGAAAACATTTTCACCGGTAACCTTCATCCAATCGAGACCGGCGCGTCAGATGTCTCCGGCAGCCTGTGGGCAGTTCATGGTGTCGGGAATCTTTGGGACACAGAGGTTGAGCTTGATCTTGATCGCGACGGAGTCGTGGATGTGCCGCACCGGGAACTTGATCTATTCGGGATATTGCGTCGCGATTTTCCCGCGATCGCATTTCTGTCGGAAAGTCCAGCGGTGAAGTTGTTGCGGTTCGCAAACGAACGCGCAGTCATTCCCGGGATTAGTTCAATCGAAGATCCGGCACCGCTGACTTCGCGTTTTTGGAGAATCCGCGCGCAGCGCGCGGGAACCTCGGCAGTGGCTAACAAATGAAACGAACGAGTTCAGAAAAAGTTCGCGCTCGCGAGGGCGCGATCGCCGGCGCGCAAGGCTCGCGCGCTCCCCGCGCATGATTTCCGCGCAAAATATTGTGAAGAGTTACGGCGGTAAATCGGTGCTGCGCGGCATCTCGCTGTGCGCCGATCCGAAGCAAATCACATTAATGGTCGGGCCCAATGGCGCTGGTAAAAGTACCACCATCAAGGTGCTGGCTGGCTTGATTCGTCCAGATAGTGGCACTGCTCACCTCAACGGTTTCGATGTTGTTAGGCGAAGAATCGCCACCCAAGCTTCCACGGCATATTTGCCGCAGCGGCCGAGTTTTCATCCAAAGCTGACCTGTCTTGAGATATTGCGTTTTTACGCCGGGTTACGTGGCGTTCCGTTTTCTCGTTGCGAAGCAATGCTCGAACTAATCGGACTCAGCGACGCTGCAAGAGTTCGGACGGAAAAGCTTTCGGGCGGTATGCGCCAATTGTTGGGAGTTGCGTTCCTGCTGCTTGCCGACGCTCCGGTCCTTCTCCTCGATGAGCCGGGCCTGAGCCTGGATCCCGGCTGGCGAAAATGGTTGCAACAGAAACTCCGTTTCGAGGCCGAGCGCGGGAAGATCGTCTTAGTCACGACCCATCTGATCGCCGAATGGAACGATGTCGCCGATCGATGCTTGCTCTGCCGGGACGGCATCATCGAACGTGAACTTGATCCGCGAAATCTGCCGGACGATTTCGATGAAGTGGAGAGTGGCTGCGACGCCCTCGTCGCGAAGGGCGAACTATCGCCTCCGCGCGCAACTACCCGTCTGCAGCAGCCATTTGGATTGCGAAATAAGGATTCAGTCGGCGACGACGGCGTGGCCGCCACATGGAAATGAATTCGACAATGTCTTTGCACTTTCATCCACGGTTGCTGCGCGCATTATTTGGCCGCGAGTTTCGGGCCGCGCTTATCAATCGCTATTTCCAGGTTTTCTGCGCGCTTGGTCTGATGGGCGGAATCGCTGCCGCAGTTTTTGGCGAAGACTCAAACGCCACGGCCGTTTTTTACGTTCAAATCGCTATCTATTTCGTTTCACTGTTCGCGCTGCTCGCGGGTGTCGGAAGCGCGCAGGCCGAACGGGAAGAGTGGCAGTTGTTGTTCACGCAACCCCTGCCAAGAGCTTGGTGTGTTCTCGGAAAGTTTTGCGCGCTGCTTTGCATGTTTGGCGGCGTCCTTTTAGTGATGTTCGTGCCGGGACTTTTTGCCGGCTCCTCGATTCACGCGCTGGGGCAACTTTATCTCGAGACCTTGTTGCTGGCTGCCATCTTTCTCGCATGCGGCCTTGCAGCCGGCTATTTCGCGCACGACCGCGCGCAGGCTTTGATTGTCGGCATGAGCGTCTGGTTGCTTTTGCTCTTCGGTCTGGATCTGGTGGCGCTTTTCGCCGCGCGCTGGAGCGCGATTCAAAATGTGCCCGATTTTTGGGTGGCTTTGCTGATGTTCAATCCGCTCGACTCATTTCGCATCAACGCGTTGTTCTCTCTCCAACAAATACCGGCTGAAGCAGCGAACAAAACTGCATTGGCTGGTTGGTGGATCGCGCACTCCGGCGTCTGGTTCGTTGCAGTCGCAGTATTCTGGTCAGTTATGCTCGTGATCCTTTCCGGACTGCGTCTGCAAAGATGGGAGGAATAATGGGTACGACTGGGCGCAAGTTCAAAACGCTGGATGTCCGTCCAATCCTGGCGAAAGGCGTGGAGCCCTTCTCGCAGATTCGCGAAAGTATTAATGCGCTCCAGCCTGGCGAAGTACTTTCAGTGATTGCGCCGTTTCTGCCATCGCCGCTGATTGAGAAACTGGGCAGCGAGGGTTTTGAATCGCGCGTGGAACGCCAGGTCGGCGGTGGCTGGACGGTTCATTTCTGGCGTGACAAGTAATTCTTCAACCACCGATTCCTGTGCCGAAGTCGATGCTCGAAAACATTCCTCCATTTATTTTGGCGAGCCGTTTCGAATTTTCTTCCCTCTAGGCTTGTTTCTGGGATCGATCGGCGTGGCATTGTGGCCGTTATTCGTCTGGCATGCCATTGAATTCTATCCGGCACAGGCGCACGTCCGGTTGATGATCGAAGGGTTGATGGGTTCGTTCATCATTGGCTTTCTGGGCACTGCAGGGCCGCGTTTGCTGGACGCGCCGGCGCTGATCGCTGCTGAAACTTCCCTGCTTTTTGTACTGCAAATCGCCAGCGCTCTGCTTCATCTCGCGCAGAGACAAACAGCAGGCGACATCGTCTTCCTCACAATGCTTTTGTTTTTTGTCGGGATGATGGCCAAGCGAGCGGGAGCGCGAGCCGATCTGCCGCCGCCGCAGTTCGTGCTCGTCCTGTTCGGACTGGTTAACGCTTTGGGCGGAATCTTTCTACTGACAGCAGCCAAATCGTTCACGAACGGATCGTTCTCCAGTCGATTGGGCAGTTTGATGCTTAACGAAGGATTTGTTCTGTTTCCGATTTTGGGTGTGGGCGCGTTCTTTTTTCCGAAGCTTCTCGGCGGCGCAAAGCCCGAACCCACCGATCTGCGAATCGCGAGAACGCTGTGGGTTACGCGCGCGGTGATCGCGGCTCTGACCGGAGCAGTGATTTGGACTTCCTTTGTATTGGAAGCACTCGGCTGGATCCGAACGGCGGCATTCATGCGAGGCCTAACGACCTTGGCATATTTCCTTGGGCAGGGTCATCTGTTCGAAAAACCCAGCGGGCCCCCGTTTCTGGCGCATTGTTTCCGGGTAGGCGCTCTGCTATTGGTCGCAGGTTTATTTCTTCCGGTGGCTTTGCCCGGTTATCCTGTGGCAAGTCTGCACATGACGTTCATCGGCGGGTTTAGCGTCATCCTGTTTACCGTCAGCACGCGCGTCATTATTGGCCACGCGGGACAGAGCCATTTGTTTCAAAAACGACTTCGGTTTTTGATCGCGACTCTCACACTGCTAATCATCGCAATGATCGCCAGGGTAGGCGCCGATTTCATCCCGCCCGCGCGCAACGCCCATCTTGTTTATGCCGCGCTCATTTGGCTTTCTGCAGCGATCGTATGGGGAGTGGCGCTTACGCCCAAATTGTCGTTAACCGAAGATTGACGGTTGTCTTCCTGAGCGGATCCCGCGGATGCGGGAGCAGTCGAGGGATCCCGTGGAATGACCTTAAGATTTCGCTGCGGCATTTGAAAGCCTGGCCTGCCCCCGAATGGTTTCGGAGGCTGCGTTGCAGCCACTTCGCTCGGAATGACGCGAGGTGACGCGCTTCCAGTGCATCACAACCTGCAGGTTTCGGAAGTTTCGAGTTTGCTGTTGGATGTTTTTCGAGCCGCCGGATAAAGTCGCGGCGTGGCGCTCGAACCGAGCCAGTTCAGGCAAGCGATTACTGAAAATACGCTGCGTGGTTGTCAGCTATTTGTCGGCTTGCCTACGGCCGACATCGCGGCGATTGCCTCGTTCACCGTCCCGAAGCACCTGGACAAAGGGGATTATCTTTTTCGCGAAGGCGATCGCAGCGAAGGATTTTATGTCATGCAGAAGGGCACGATCAACGTGCATCGCGTCAGTGCGGCGGGGAAAGAGCAGGTGATCCATCTATTTCGTCCGATCGAATCGTTTGCCGAAGCGACGCTCGCAACCCAGGAAGGTTACCCCGCCGATGCGCGCGCAACCGAGGCTGCTACTGTGCTTTTGATACCCAAAAACGATTTCGTCGATCTGTTGCGACAACGACCTGATCTCGCACTGCGTATGCTGGCATCGATGAGCCAGCATCTTCGGGTGATCGTGGGATTGCTGGACGATCTCACTCTGAAAGATATGGAAACGCGACTGGCCAACTGGTTGCTAAAGCAATGCCCACGGCCCGTAGGCGCAGCACCGGTCGAAATCAAACTTGACCGCACCAAGCGCGTGCTCGCCGCCGAGATGGGAACCACAAGCGAAACATTATCACGCACGCTGGCGAAATTTCGCGACCAAAGGCTTTTGCGCGTCAAAGGCAATACGGTTGTTGTGACCAGGCCACGCGAATTGCAAAAACTCCTGCAGCAACATCTCGGCGAATTGTAGTGATCCGTGAACGCCGATCCGGCCTGGATTTCCGAAGCTCCCGCAACCGCTAAAAGCCCTGGTTCTATTCCCGCGAAATAACCAGTGCGCTTTTGTTCCAGGCTCCGAGACTGTCTCATGAACATAACCGTTTACAGAAAATCCGGCTGCCCATGGTCCGCGGCTGTGATGGGATTTTTTGAATGAAATGAACAGCCCGTACCAGGTGAAGAATATGACTTCGAATCCGAAGTATGCGGAAGAATTGCAGGCAAAATCGGCACAAACAAAAAGTCCAACGCTTCATGGCGACGGCAAATTTCTCATGGATGCCAGCGTGGAAGATGTGGCCAATGTGCTCGAACCGGAGGGTATTGTGATCTGAAATCGCGTGCGAATATTCCCCGGGCGGCTTTTGTTGGGGTGCGTATCAATCCAAACGCAGCGCCGCTGGAAAACGTATGTTGCTAAAGCACGACCATTCGGAGCTTGATGATTTGCTGGC
>JAICUQ010000214.1 GCA_025935755.1 Chthoniobacterales bacterium
CACGCGTTTCACGCATCTGCCAAGCGCATCGTAGTAGAGATTGTAGCTGTTGGAGCCCGATGTTACCCCCTTCAGGCGCTCATCGTTTATGTATGTGTAGGTGACGGTGTTGTAAGTCTGGATCTCGTGCTCTGGGCCGTTCCCAACTGTGCTTCCGCCAGCACTGGTATATTGGTTGAGATTGTTGGGACTGTAGGCTGCGTTTCCGTTTACATTGTCGGTAACACTTGTCCGGTTGCCGGCCTTGTCCAAAATATAGCTTACGTTGCGGCCGGTGGGCAGATCCGGCTGCTGTACGCCCTCCGGGGCCAGGTTCCCGTCTCCCAGGTAGTCTTCCACTGTTTTTTGTTGCTTGGAGGGATCTTCTGCAGGTGGCGTATCGCTCAGGGTCAACTCGGCAGCGGGCGTGCTGTTCGCAGTGGGATCGGCCGGCGGCGGGTCGTCTGCTGGTGGCAGCGGTTCGGGTTCCTCTGTCTCCGGTGGCTGATAATTGGCATTCGGATCGACGGTTTCGCTGGTATCGAGGTCTGGATCTTGTCCCTCGGTGTAAGGCATATGCGCTCCGCCGCCGTATCCAGCTCTCCAAAGATCACCGCTCCAATAGTAGGTAAAGCTGTCCGCCACACCGCTTCGGTTGGTTTCAGTGAGCTGGTTCAGGTGATTGTAGGTGTAAGCTTCGGTCGTTCCAGGAATGGTTTGACCATTCTTTTGGAGCAAACGGCTGCTCATTCGGTTCAAGCTATCACGGCCATAGATCTGTTCGACGGTCACAGCGCCCAGATAGGTATGACGATCGATCTCATTGGAGGCTGCATCGTAATCATATTCGAACTTGGTTGATCCGCCGGTCGATATGGTGTCGAAGCGTCCTGCAGCATCATACCCGAATGAGTAATCGTAAACGCCGGACAATGAAATCTGTTTGACCCTTCCGTCATTATCATATGAGGGATAGGTCACGTTTTTGATACCGAGACCGGTGATATTTTGTTGATCTTGTATAAGTCGGCCAGCGGCATCGTAGGCCCGAGTGACAGTGGAATTCGGGTTGGTGGCGGTCCAAAGTTTGCTGTCGGCGTAGTAAGTAAATGAAGCCGAATCAGCCCCATTGCTCCAGCTCATTCCGATTTTCCGATTCCGATTATCGTAGGTGAATGTCTGGGTCTCATTGTGCACGGTCGTGCGAGTGAACAGATTTCCTGCATCATCATAGAGCCACGACTGAGATGAGTTGTCGGGATACGTCATTGTCTGTCTTCGATCTGAGTAGTCGTAATCAAAAATGGTATCGTGCCCATTTGGGTCTCTCACCTTCTGGAGAGTACCTGAAGGGTTGTAAAAAAAACGGGTGGTCAAGGTAATTGGGTTACCGCCCGGAACCTGGCGCGGCACGCTGTGTGAGGTCACTCGGGCTCAATACAGGGTGGTTCAG
Organism: Chthoniobacterales bacterium; assembly: GCA_025935755.1. Lineage (GTDB taxonomy): Bacteria > Verrucomicrobiota > Verrucomicrobiia > Chthoniobacterales > UBA10450 > Udaeobacter. The sequence continues at coordinate 1,433 of JAICUQ010000214.1, forward strand.
CAACCGCAACGCCTGTTATTTGGCTGCCGGTCGTCCCGTGATTACACAGGAAACCGGCTTCACGAAAAATTACGGAGGTAGCACCGGACTCCTCTCATTTCGAACACTGGATGAAGTGGCCGACGCCGTGAAACAAATCAATTCCGATTATGCGAAACACTCTCGCGCTGCGCGCGAAGTGTTCGAAGCTGAAATCGTATTGAAATCCGTTCTCGATCGCGCCGGAGTCTGAACAAGGAACGCCTGCTTACGCAACGTCCGGAAAACGTGAATGTGACTACAGCGAAGCCATAAACCCTTGAATTCAAAATTGGATTCTCGCAACAAAAACGTCATGATGCGCAAATGAAAGTTGCCACGATTATCGCGCGTGTTCTTCTCGGACTGATTTTCGTAGTGTTCGGTTCGAACGCGTTCTTACATTTTTTTCCGATGCCCCCGGTCCCGCAAGGCATAACGGGTGAATATCTGCACGCGTTTTTCGCGAGCGGCTACGTTTACGTGATAGGCGCGTTTCAGGTGATCGGAGGGTTGCTTGTATTGATCGGCCGCTTTGTTCCGCTTGGCCTGACGATTCTCGGCGCGATTATCGTTAACATTTGGGCTTTCCACATTTTAATGGCGCCCGAACTTGGCGGGATGATACCCGCGTTTGTTGTGCTGATACTTGAATTGTTTCTCGTCTTGAGATATCGCGAAGCATTCAGAGGGATCGTGACCCCTTTGACGCCCGAGCCATGACTGCACAAACCGATAAGAAACCAGCTCAAGTTATCGTCCGCGGCGGCGTCGAAAATTTTCAGCAACAAATCATTGCAGGCGGACATAAGTTCGTCGCCGACGAACCGGTGAGCACTGGTAGTAATGCAGGACCGAATCCGTACGATTATTTGCTCGCAGCGCTTGGCGCATGCACTTCAATGACAATCGGCTTTTACGCGCGACGGAGTCGATTTCCTTTGGAAAACATTACCGTGTCGCTTTGGCACTCGCGCATTTATGCGGCGGACTGCGAGGAATGCGAAACTAAACAGGGCATGCTCGACAGAATCGATGTCGAAGTGGAGCTCACCGGGGCACTGACTCCGGAACAACATGCGAAGTTGATGCAAGTGGCAGCCAGATGTCCCGTTCATCGAACGCTCACCTCCGAAATCAATATCAGACTGCGGGAAGCGCAGACGTCGGCGATAAAATAACGTGACCGTCTCGGTTGCGAAGGTCACGCAAGCCGGGGGATCGCGTTACTTTATATTCGTTGCTCTTCCAGATCGTAGGCGTCGAACCAGTGATAAACGACCCGGTTACGGGGGACATATCGCTCGATGTAACTTTCCATGTATTCCTGGAGCTCATGCGGAAGATCGCTCAGGCGCATATCGCGTTCCTTATTGTTCCAGGCAATGACCTCGGCACGTGGACGTTTCTTCGCATTTTTTTCAATCCATTCGGCGATCTCGCCGTCGGCTGCACCGCTTGCGATGATCGAACGGAAATCGTTGTAGTCGATTTCCGCGAAATTTAGCCAGCGTTGATCAAGCGGACAATTGGAGTGGTATTCGCCCTGGCAGTTCACAAGGACAGCGCGACATTTGTCCACGGCGCGCGCAGCCAATACATAACCGCCCAGTGTCGCGCGCGGACTGCGCGGGAATTCTTTTCCTTCCCGCAAATCACGGGCTAGCAGCTTCACTTTTTCGAGGTTTTCGGTCGTCATGTTTCTTTCTCTTGTTTTTGCAGATTCAGCTAACAAACAGGCGTCCGGGCTGAATACCGGCGCTCCATTGTTTAATCGCAATAGGAGGGATAGTCAGGCGTCCATTGTGTTGCAGTTACTCGCGCGCGCAATTCATCTTCATTCATCTGCGGAGCGACTCCCTCTTTTTGTGCCGCCATTCCAACTGCAACGGCGATGTCCGCCGCTACTCTCCTGAGATCGGTGGCAGGACAGACGCCGAATGATCTTTAAGAGCGGGCGAATTCTCGGCGAGACTTCGAGCTGCCGCGAGGAACATGAAGTCGGTCACGCGGAGCGCCCTTGACGCGATAACTCCAAGTCCGATCGCCGGGAAAATGTAAACATTGTTGCATTGCGCGATCAGGATTGGCCGGTTATAATTCACAGGAGCGAACGGAGAACCGGCTGCTATTAACGCGCGTCCGCTGCTCCAGCGAATCAGATCTTCCGGTTGCGCCTCACATTTTGAGGTCGGATTCGAGAGTGGAAGGATAATCGGCCGCTCAACCTTCCGCGCCATTTCGCAGACGATCTCCTCTGTAAACGAGCACGTGACCGTTGAGAGACCGATCAAAATGGTGGCATCGATTTGTCTGATCACATCGCTGAGAGCGACGTTTCCAATTCTCTTCCTTACGGACATACGCCTCATAAGCCCGTGACAGTTGTTCCTCCAGCGTTTCCACATGCGGCGGAAGCAGCCCGTGCAAACCAAATTGAGTGCGCTCTCCATCGGTAAACGCCGTGCCTTTGTTCAACAACGAGGTGTCGAGCAAATCCATCCCACGAGGAATTCGCGGTGAAACAACCTCAGCAGCTCGTTGTGCTATGGGCTCGGGGAGATTCACGTTTTCGGCCTCAGAAATTCCGATAGTGCATACTGCACCAAATCTCCAATCCGGCCGATGCTAATGTCGGCTGGCGGATAGCTATCGAGGATTTTGGGATCGGTAGCGTAATGCCCTTGTTTGACAAAAACAGTCGTTACACGGGGGCCCCAGAATTTTTTCACTGCAGCCAGGATCCGCAATTTGTCGTCGATCAAAACATAATGCTCGGCTGGATAGCGCCGCTCCACGTCCTCGAGTTCCTGCTCTTTGTGAACGTAAATCAGCACGCGCCCGCAGACGATATCGGCCAATCCTGAGCGACTGACCTTGAGCGGTTGGAAAACGACATCTCCGTCCGAGAGAATGACTGCGGGCCCCCATTGCTCGACGTGCTCAATGGCTTCG
>JAICUQ010000236.1 GCA_025935755.1 Chthoniobacterales bacterium
AGCCGGCTGCCGGTCGTCGAATCCGTGCAGATGCAAAAAACCGTGCACCATACAAAGCTTGATCTCGCTCAACAGCGAATTACCGAACTCGCCAGCGTTTCGTCGCGCGGTTTCGACACTGATAAAAATTTCGCCGTCGCGAAAAGTGATAACGTCCGTCGGACTGCGGTCGCCAAAAAATTGCAGATGCATTTTTGAGATACGCCGATCGGAGATGAGCCAGATGGAGATAGCATTCAGTTTGCGCAGATTGGTGCGTTTGCCTTTCTTCAGTTGCAGACAACGCGTCAAAGCGTTCTCTGCGAATTTTTCCAACTCGGTGATGTTGATTGAGATTTTTCGTTGACGATTGCGGACGGTAATTTTTGGAACTGTCATTCTGAGCGGAGCGAAGAATCTCGAATTATTGGTTGCAGCTTACCCCATAGAAAACACCGAGATGTCTCAACTTCCCTCAACATGACAACTTCTTCTCACGCCGGCGGCCTGTGTTCCGACTGGAAATTGCGCGTGATCAAACGTGCGCCCTTATCAAAGGTCAGATAGGCCCACGCCCATTGAAGGAGCACGAGCACACGATTGCGAAATCCAACAAGGAAAATAATGTGGACGAATAACCAGGTCAGCCACGCTGGAAGTCCGCTGAGATGAAAAACTTTTAAATCCGCGACGGCCTTGTTCCGTCCGATCGTGGCCATGCTTCCTTTGTCAAAATATCGAAACGGCGTCGGCTTTTCGCCGCGAATCATTCGCAAAATATTGCGAGCAGCGTGGCGACCCTGTTGCATCGCCACAGGCGAGACTCCTGGCAGAGGCTCCCCGGTCTGATGCGAGAAGTTTGCGAGATCGCCAATTACCTGTACCTCCGGATGCCCGGGGATAGTGAGGTCGTCATTCACAATAACTCTGCCCACTCGATCAACCGGTGCGATCAGCGTTTTCCCAACGAAAGATGCAGTGTTGCCAGCCGCCCAAATCTTCACGCGACACGGGATGAATTCGCTGTCATATCGGACTCCAGATTCTGTAATGTCCGTTACTCGCGCGTCTGTGCGGACGTCGACGCCAAGTTCGACCAGTTGCTTCCGTGCGCTTTCGGATAAATCCGGGGGATAGGCAGCGAGCAAGCGCGGGGCACCTTCGATAAGAATGACGCGCGCTTTGGACGGGTCGATATGACGAAAGTCCTTCGCCAATGTGTATCGCGAGATTTCAGCAATCGCGCCAGCCATTTCAACACCAGTCGGTCCGCCGCCGATGACCACGAACGTCATGGCCGCCTGACGCTCGGCATCGTCGTTTGTTCTCTCGGCGAACTCGAACGCTAAAAGAATGCGCCGCCTTAGCTCCACCGCGTCTTCAAGACTTTTCAATCCGGGCGCCAGTTTTTCCCACTCGTCATGGCCGAAATAAGAATGCCGCGCGCCGGTCGCGATGATGAGGTAATCATAATCGAACACTCGATCGTTCGTTTTTACTTTTCTGGTTTCAACCTCCACCGATTCCACCTCGGCCAGGACGACATCGACATTCCTGCATTTGCTCAGGATTCCCCGGATCGGTGCGGCAATATCAGCGGGCGAGAGCGCTGCTGTTGCCACCTGATACAAGAGCGGCTGAAACAGGTGATAATTTGTGCGGTCGATTATCGTTAGGCGCACATCTCTACAGGCAAGCTTCTTTGCTGCCTCCAGCCCGCCAAACCCTGCACCGATAATAATGACCCGTGGTGGCTGTCGTGCGGGAGATTGCATCCGGAAAATTGTACGGTGTTTAGCTCGTTACGCCAGTGAGCTCTCGTTGGGCGCGAGAACGCTGGCTAAACTGTTTGCATATTAGCAAACCTGTATCGTGCGATCGCGTGCGAAGAAGCTGTTGGAATTTTTCCGTTACCCCGTTAAGTTCGACTGCCCGATCGCGGCGGAGAGTTGAGCGGTGATCCTGGAGTCCGCGAAGCACAACGTCTACGCAGGTCGGAGGCAAAGTAGTGGCCGCAGCCCGCTCCACCAGGCTGCGGCCTATCCACTTCATCCACTTCATTGCAGCCGCAGTGCAGTGACCGCGGCCCTAACCTCGCTGGAGGAATAGGCCATATCATTACAAAGCCGTAATGTTTGGCAAGCTAAATTTTTCAGTGGTTTGAATTTTTATAGACCACAGATATCGCAGATGACACAGGGGCCTCGGTAGCGGGAGTGCACGCCGCCCGCGTGTGGGTGTCGGCGCGCCTCGGCGACACACTCTTTCCCCATTCAACGCCGACGCATTCGCGAGTGATGCGAGTCGTAACGCGACGAAGCTTCGACGGCTGGCACGCCGTGGGTAATGACAATAAAGTAATACTAAAGTTTTAGACGACCGTTCGTTAGGGGCGTACCGTAAAAACCAGTATGAAAACGATAACTGCAGTAGCGGCGATAACACTCGCCGTGGGACTTAGTTTGAGCATGGCAGCTGAACCTGGGAAACATCCCGGAGAAAAGGTCGATATGAAGTCGCTTCCCGAAGCTGTCCAAAAGACAATCAAGGAAAAGGCCGAAGGCGGAACCGTCGTCAAGGTAATGAGAGAAGACGATCCCGATGGCAAGTGGAACTACGAAGTGGTCGCCAAAACAAACGGGAAAGAGTCGAAGTTTGAGGTTGATCCGAACGGCAACTTCGTAAAGCAGCACGAATAATCCGCGGTACAGCCAAGTATTGTAGGGCGTCTGTGTCAGACGCCGTTCCTTGAATAGTCATTGAGCCGTTTTTTCCGGGCGGCTCCGCGGGTGAGCAGACCATCTGCGCTTGGGGGAGCGCACGCGGCTCGCGTGTTAGTTCTGACGCCCTCGCGAAAACACATCGTTCCAAGCTCGGAGCCGTAATGATCCCGCCGGCTAAGATCCTTCGTCGAGGCCGCCGAAGCTGGCACACTAGCGGCGCGCGCTTACCAAACACAGATCACTCGAATGCCGCAGTGTCCCCTGCTTGCCATCTTCGAAACGAAACGGAAATCACGCGTGTTGGTCTGACCACTAGCGACCGCGACAACGTTGGTTCCAGATAGCGGCGACCCGCAGCCGCCAGGAATTTCAAGACCTGTTTTGCGCGGTCGAGTCGCCGCCAATCGTCTCCGGTGATTCCGGAGATTTCCTTCTCTGCATTGCACTCTTACGGAAGGGCGGGATGCTGTAGTCCCTCCGTCCGACGGCGGGTACCTTAACTTCACCACGGCCGAGGGAACAAATGCGCTGGAAAACCTAACGACCGGAGTTGCGAACACCCTGAGGAAGTGGCCGAGGTGGATCTCCAGCCTGGTCGTTCACGACGACGACGGCCAGATCTACACGGTCCGGTACGAGGCCACTAACGCCATGCTGCTGAACGAATTTCTGAAAGCACACCGCAAAGATCAGGAACAACAAGCAGCTATCGCACGACTAACATCCACTGCCGCGAAGCAAAAAGAGACGATTGCAGAACTGAAATCAATCATCGCACAACAGCAGAAGCTAACAGAGAGGGTAACAGCGCGTTTGAACGAGCAAACCGCGCAAATCGAAAGGATGAGTGCACAACTCGACTTGAGCATGCCGGCAGGAAAACTGGCCGACCAGACTCCGTAGCGGCATGTGAGGCGTTGTAGCGGGGCTCGCCGCGGCGAGCCCCGA
>JAICUQ010000089.1 GCA_025935755.1 Chthoniobacterales bacterium
CAGTACGTGGATGGACTTGTAGATCACGTTTTGAAGGAGCTGCGGGCGCTTGCGCCGAATGTTATGACTTTACTCCATCGGGTCCCTGGTTCGTTTGAGATTCCCGTGGTGGCGCGCGAAATTGCGACTCAAAACACACCCGACGCAATTATTGCGTGCGGAGTAATCCTGCAAGGCGAAACCGATCACGCCCAGAACCTGAGTCGCTCGGTTACTGATGCTCTGCAGCGAATTGCCATAGCGCACGGCGTGCCGGTAATCAACGCAGTGCTCAGTTTTGATAACGAAGAGCAGGCTCGGGCGCGCTGTCTTGAAAACAAGATCAACCGCGGAACCGAAGCGGCGCGGGCAGCAGTGGAAATTACAAATGTTTTATCGGAAATTCGCACCAAACAAGGAGTAGTGGTTTCAAAACCGCCGAGGGACAATGGGTAAACGACGACGCGCAAGAGAAGCTGCGGTTCAATATCATTTTTGGCGCGATCTTCAGCGCGGCGAAGGACCCGACAAAATCGATGATTTTTGGGAGTTTTGCCCTGCAACACCGCGCGTGCGCGAATTCGCCCAGCCGCTGATCGACGGAATGGTTGCGCATCTGCCAGAAATTGACGAGCGGATTCGCCGTTACTGTGAGAACTACGAATTTCGACGGATCTCAGCGGTAGATCGCAACGTGCTCAGGCTCGCGATTTACGAAATGCTTTATCGCGATGACATCCCGCCGGTTGTCTCGATCAATGAAGCGATCGAGCTTGCAAAAGCGTACGGCGGCGCAGATTCCGGCCGGTTTGTGAACGGTATCCTCGACCGTATCCGCAAAGATTTGGACCGCCCCGCGCGGGAACCGGTGAATCGACAAGCGTCGGGCATTGACACGGGTTCATCCTGAGCGGAGCCAAGCGGAGTCGAACGACCCTGCAGCATGACGCATCCCGGCGCAACGGGGATTCCTCGACTTCGCTCGGAATGACAACATGAAATTTCTCGAATCACTCGCCAAACAATTTGCCGGAAAACCCATCGACTGGGATGAGCTCGAAGAAACGCTGATCCGTGCCGACCTCGGTGTGCCGATGACCATGCGTATCATTAAAACGCTCCAGGAACGCGAGGCATGGGCTCTAATGGGGATCGGGGATGTAATCAAAGCGGTGCGCGAAGAGATCGCGCGTATTTTGCCGCGTGATCCTGCACCGATACGCCAGGCAAAGAACAGACCGTCTGTGATTCTGATTATCGGCGTGAACGGAACGGGCAAAACGACATCTACCGCAAAGCTGGCGCACAATCTTACACATTCAGGGCACTCGGTGATGCTCGCCGCCGCAGACACGTTTCGCGCAGCAGCCATCGAACAACTCGACATCTGGGCAAAGAGACTCGGCGTTGAAATCGTTCGCGGCCAGCACGGCGCAGATCCCGCAGCGCTTTGTTACGAAGCGCACCAGGCAGCAGCAAAGAAGAAGGTTGAGTTTTTGCTGTGCGACACGGCGGGCCGGCAACACACCAAGGCAAATCTGATGGCCGAGCTGCAGAAAATAAAACGCACCCTGGGTAAACTCGATAGGGAGACGCCGCAAGAAACGTTGCTCGTCGTCGATGCGAGCACAGGCAGTAACGCGCTAAGTCAGGCCCGCGAATTCCACAACGCGCTTGGACTCACTGGCGTGATCGTGACCAAACTCGATGGCAGCGGCAAAGGCGGCATTGTGGTCGCGATCCAGAATGAACTTGGAATCCCAACGCGCTTCGTCGGCACGGGCGAAAAGCTGGATGACTTCGCGCCATTTGATCGAAAGATGTACCTGGAAAACCTGCTGTAATGTTTTGCCATCCTAAGCAAAATCGAAAGGATCCTGGTGAATTCAGCCTGAGGGGCTGCTGCCGGACTCCTCGACTTCACTCGGAATAACGGGGTTGCAGGCCGTTTCTGTGAAACGCTGCTACGGGCAATAGACATGTTCGCTCGGGCTCCTGACACAGACGCCTTGCAATCACGTGCTTCAATCTATTGCCACTCGGGCTCGCGTGAGGTCGCTCCTCCATTCTGACGCCTGGAGGGCGGAGCTCTGCGACGCCTAACGAACGTGCTTTAACCTACTTCGCGAAGTTGAAACCCTGGCCTCGCGCCGAAGCGTTCGGGGTTACATTGCAGCCTCGACTTCGTCCGGATTGACGGAATAGTTCACCGCCGTGAGCCAAGCAACCAAAGAGGTAATCTCGCCAGAAGAAACTGTGCCTGCCGGAGAAGGCACAGGTCTGCGCGGATTCATAGGGAAATTTACCGTGCTCAAGGGAGCGCAACGGGAGTTGTGGCTCACGTTCCTCATCAAGTTCCTCATTTATACTGCGTACTCAGTCACAAACAAAACCATGGTCCTCTGGTTATCGAAGGATCTTGGATTCAGCGATCAAGCGGCAGGAGCGCTAGTCGGCTGGGTCTGGGCCCCGGCAATGACGGTTTTTACTCTCCTTGCTGGCTCCATCACTGACGCGATCGGGCTTCGACGCACGTTTTTCCTCGGCGTGGCCATTTGCACAGTTGCTCGAAGCGTTATGGTCGTCACCACCATCCCGTGGCTGGCGCTGTCTGCCGGGGTTCTTCCTCTCGCCATCGGTGAAGCTCTTGGAACGCCAGTATTGCTAGCGGCAACTCGCCGCTACTCCACTGTCGCGCAACGGTCGATCTCTTTCTCGATCATCTATATGATCATGAATATCGGATACATCGCCGCGGGCTGGATCTTCGATTATATCCGTCAGTTCAATTTCCACGTCAGTCTCTTTGGTTTCCAACCAACCAGCTACCAGCAGTTATTCATCGTAAGTCTCATTTTTGAAATCGTGCTTTTCCCCGTCATTTATTTTCTGCGACGTGGCGCGGAAGCAAACGAGGTGATTGCTCGCGTATCCCGCAGTACCGTTGTTGCCGCGAGTTTTTTAAGCCGGATTTGGGAAACAGTCCGCCAGAGTGCGATCGAAGCCGCCCATTTGTTTCGGCAGTTGGTTGGCCAATCAGGATTCTACCGGTTGCTGCTATTTTTCGTCTTTATCGGATTTCTGAAGGCGATCTTTTTGCAGATGGATTACGTTTTTCCAAAGTTCGGTATTCGCGAACTCGGCCCAAACGCACCGGTGGGCAAGCTTTCCGCGATCAACGCTATCGTGATTATCTTGCTGGTGCCGATTGTGGGGGCGCTGACGCAAAAATTCGCGGCGTATCGAATGGTCGTCATCGGCGGAATTATCTGCGCCGCCGCAGTGTTCATCATGGCGTTGCCAACGGAATGGTTTGAGCCGGCTGCCAACGGCGCCTTCGGTCAATGGCTAGGGCACGTTTACCTTGGAGTGCAAGGCAGTATTCACCCTTATTACGTTATGTCTGCGCTGTATCTGATCGTGTTCTCGATTGGCGAAGCCTTCTATTCGCCAAGGGTGTACGAATATGCTGCGGCGATTGCTCCGCCGGGGCAAGAAGCTTCGTACGGGTCGCTGGCGTATCTCCCATTCCTTGTGGGCAAACTCCTTGTCGGCACAGGCGGATGGTTGCTCGCCGCGTTTTGTCCCGAGCAGGGACCGAGGCACGTGGGAAAAATGTGGTTGACCTTCGCGCTGGCCGCTTCAATTGCACCCATCGGATTGATTCTGTTTCGCAGCTATATTCGCGTTCCGGAAGCGGGGCGGCAGGAATGAACGCCTCCCAACCATTCTGTGTCTAATTTTCGATTCTAGTTAGGAATAATTCCCCCCTCCTTTCTTAAGGAAGCGCGATCACGCGCAGAGCTAAGCACGGTTAAAGGGGAACAATTCTCACGCGAAAACAGGGATGAAAGCGATGCGATTAACTTACGAAAATAAACATTCGTTCAAAACACTGTGGTTTGGGCTGGCCGGCACATCGGTTGTGATTGTCGGTTCCATCTTATTCGGTTATGCTCAAGCACAGAAGCAAGAGATCGAGAAGATGAACCCGAGCAAACCAGTTCCGACGGACGCGGAGTTACGCGAGAAATTAACCAAAGACCAGTACAAGGTGACGCGTCAATGCGGCACGGAAACACCCTTTCATAATGCCTACTGGGACAATCACAGGCCCGGGATTTACGTCGATATCATCACGGGCGAACCGCTCTTCAGTTCGCTCGACAAATTCGACAGCGGCACGGGTTGGCCCAGCTTCACTAAACCGATTAAGCCGGAGAACGTAACTCAGAAAAAGGATAGGTCGTACGGAATGGAACGGATAGAGGTTCGGGGGAAATCAAGCGATTCGCATCTCGGTCATCTGTTCGACGATGGCCCTGCACCGACAGGTGAACGGTTCTGCGTCAATTCCGCCGCGTTGCGCTTTGTGCCAGCGGAGAAATTAGAGGAAGAAGGTTACGGTGAATATGCGCGGCTGTTTCAGCCGCAGCAGCAGCAAACCGCAGGCGAACAACGACAGGCAAAAAAATAAGTAGCCGCAGCACTTTATCGCAGACTTCACAACTCTCCGCGCGGCATCCGTGGTTGTTCTCTGCCGGTGCCGTTTGAAAAGGAACGTGCAGCATCACTTACGACCATCATGACCCGCGATGATTTTGATTACGCACTTGAAAATACCCGCGTCATCCTCGCGCCCGAACGCCACATCGCGACGTTCGGCAGCACGAGTTTCAATTTCTTTTTGATTTCGGAGTTGATGGACCGTGTCAACCAGGTGCGGATTCGCAACGGCAAAATCCATGCGGAACGGCCGCAAATTCTGACACCGGAACATTACTGTCAGCTTTTACTGGAAGGTTTCGGAGAAAAGGCGGAGCGCTACGTTGATAAACTCCGTGAGCACGCGCGAAACATGGCTGTACTCCGTTACGGTTTTCAATTTCGCAAAACCGATCTGAACGAACAGACGCTGAGCGATTCGATCGACGCAGTGATCAGTCGCACCAGGCGTCAGGTTGAAAACAAAAACGAACCCCTCAGCGCCATTATCCAGGGTGTAGACGACGCGTGGGAGGTTTGCCTGCTCAAGTTCACCATAGACCTGGTGGAACGTTCTTCCGGCGGTAACCTCGGCGATTTCAGAAAACGCGGTTTGATTTAAGCAGCGTGGTGCCTGTCATCCTCAGCGGATGCGAAGGATCTCCAGGTTCATCACATCGCCCGCAAGGCAAGTGAACTGCGATTCTTCGACTCCGCTTTCGCTGCGCTCAGAATGACAAGAAAACTTGTCGGCATTCGTCTAGCAGTCTTGGCGACTTTCGAACGCGCGGTTTCATTCACATTGTCGGGCATCTGTGTCAGACGCCACCCAAGGCGAAACCACAAATGTTGCTGTGCGTTGACGTACCGATTTTCAACAGAAGAGAATTCATGGAGATTTAGTAACGCGAAGCGTTCTGCCCAGGGAGCGACGGCTTGGCAGGGGTCGAAACACCTTGATCAAGATGCCTGATCAAAGATGCGCCCGGATAAATGAACCTGCATTGGCGAGCGCGTTGCGGCCGTCTGCCAGGTGAGCATTCCACAACATCCATGCATGGATCATGTTTGGCCAAATCTCCAAGGTCACTGCCACGTCGGCGGCACCTGCGCGCACGGCAAATCGAGTCGCGTCATCCAGCAACGTCTCATTAGAACCAACCTGAATCAGTATCGGCGCAAAATTTTCTAACGCGGCGTACAGCGGTGAAACGCGCGGGTCTTGGCGATCCATTCCAGCCGGCAAATAAGCATCAGCCAGTTCATGTAAGTATTCTTTGTGGATGAGCGGATCAATCGCCGCTTTGCTGACGAGCGTCGAACCGGACATTGTCAGGTCCGTCCATGGCGAGATGAGCCATGCACATGCGGGCAACTCTTCGCGCGCATCACGCAAGCGATCGATCAACCCGAGGGTGAGTCCAGCTCCAGCGCTGTCGCCACCGATCGCGATATGTCCAGCAGCAAAACCTTGATCTCTCAAGAATCGCCATGCAATCAATGCGTCATCGTAAGCGGCGGGAAACGGATTCTCCGGCGCGAGTCGGTACCCGACGGCAAGTGTACGGATTCCTGCTGCCCGGCCCGCCTCCGTGACCAAACGACGATGGCTCTGAATTGAACCGGAACAGTAGCCGCCGCCGTGAAAAAACATCAACACGCGAGAAGGATCGCTACCCGGAACCATGGAATATTCTCCAGGTATCCCATTTACATCGACTGCCGTGAGTTCCACATCGTCTGCGATCGGCCAAACAGCACCTACTTCGTCGAGGCGCTTTCTTCTCTCGGACCAACCAACCGGGCGTGGCTTGGATTTTAGTAACGCGCGAACGGCAGCGATTTCGGTTTGGTCCATTGTCTTTCCACAATCAGGCCGACGTGTCTGGATTGAGCAGTCCTGAACTTTCGGCTTTCGTCCGTGCGGGCACCTTGGCATTCTGCGCTCTCGGAGCAACAGAAAAACTCTTGGCCCGAGCTGAACATGTCACATCGGTATGACGCCATCATTATCGGCGCAGGGCACAATGGCCTGACTTGCGCCTGTTATCTTGCCAAGGCTGGCTTGCGGGTTCTCGTCTTGGAAGCGAACGAAAATATCGGCGGTTTAACCATCACTCGTGAGGTCACGCTGCCGGGATTCCATTCGGACTTGCATGCTTTTGGGTATCTTTCTGAAATATTGAATGATTGAAAGTCAGGTCCTAACCGTACTATGGACGGGAGCCTTTTTCCTGGTCCACCTTGGCGTGATTGCGCGGGTCATTTTACGGCCGCACCGGGACCCGGCTTCACGGGTTGCCTGGATCGTTGTTATTATTGTCCTGCCGATGATCGGCATCGTGGCCTACATCCTCCTCGGTGAAACTAATATCGGGCGGCGGCGTGTAATTCGTCTCCAAACAGTGTTGGCTGCCATGCCTGACCTTACCAAGGCTGATGGAATGGATTCGCCCAATCTGCAGCCGCAAATTCCGGAGACTTACGCTCACCTCTTTCAGCTCGGATACACGATCAATGGTTTCGAGCCGGTGGGTGGCAACTCCGCGAGCTTGTTGCCAGATTCCAACACCACCATCGACTCCATGGTCGCAGATATCGATGCTTCTCAAGATCATGTCCATCTGATCTTTTACATCTGGCTGCCCGATACCAACGGACTCAAGGTGGCCAATGCTTTGAAACGGGCGGCTAAACGCCAGGTCACATGCCGGGTGATGGCCGATGGATTGGGCTCGCGCATCATGATTGAATCTCCACATTGGAAGGCCATGCACGCCGCGGGGATTCAGGTAGGCACGGCCCTACCTGTGGGGAATCCCCTGTTACGTCCCTTGCGAGGACGCATTGATTTGCGCAACCACCGCAAGATTCTGGTCATCGATAATCGAATCACCTATTGTGGCAGTCAGAACTGCGCAGACCCGGAATTCCGGATAAAGGCGAGATTTGCCCCGTGGGTGGATGCGATGATGCGTTTCGAGGGACCAATCGCGCGGCAGAATCAATATCTTTTCGCGAGCGATTGGATGGCGCAAATCGGTGGCGACCTCACACCGTTGTTGCGCCAACCCTTGCCGCCCAGCGAGCCTGGGCTGACCGCGCAGGTCATTGGCACCGGCCCCACCGTTTATAATTCGGCCATGCCCGAAGTGTTCGAAACTCTGTTGTATACCGCCCGGCGGGAGCTGGTCATCACGACTCCCTATTATGTGCCCGACGAAGCCATGCAGGCCGCCGTTTGCGCCAGTGCCCGGCGTGGTGTCACGACCACTATCATTTTTCCGGCGCGAAATGACTCGTGGATCGTGGGCGCTGCCAGTCGCAGTTACTACAGCGACTTGCTCGCCGCCGGGGTTCGCATTTACGAATACGAAGGCGGCCTTCTCCATACGAAGTCCCTCACATTAGACGGGGAAGTCACGCTAATCGGCTCGGCCAACATGGACCGGCGCAGTTTCGATTTGAATTACGAAAACAACATTCTGCTCTACGATCCAGCACTGACTGCCGAGATGCGGCGTCGTCAGGATGCTTATCTTGCCTGCTCGCATCGCGTCACTGCCGACATGGTAGCCCAATGGCCATTGACCCGCCGGTTTTGGAATAACACCGTTGCGATGCTGGGGCCGGTTTTGTAAAAATCCGTTGGGCCGAAAATATGTTCCTCTCCGACTTAGCTGTACTGTAATCACAGCAGCTGTCGCAATCGTCTCGGCCCAGACCGCGCAACCCCCAAAGAGCGACAATCGATTGTTTTTGATGCCGTGGAATTCCGGAAAATGGAGACCACTCCAATCCGAAAGTGGTTCCTCAAACATAAAATGGCTAGCTGCCGCTGATCGATTTATATCAACGAATAAAACAAGCACCGGTCTGGTCGTGTGGGACAGGAACTACCGCCAGTCATAAACAGCGAAAGCGATGCGGGGACGCATAGCATTCCGAAGCAGGTTCGCGCGAAATCTAGCGAGAGCGTTTTTTGTTTCGCGAAGCTTTTGGAGTGCGCACGCGTCCTCGCGTTGCTTTCAGTCCACACCCCTTATTGAATCCAAAGCATACCGGCGAATCCCGTAACAGGGTGCCCTGCAAAATTGCTTTCTTGCAGTTGCATTGCTGCGAAAGTTTCCGCTTTCTGCGCCGTGCGAAGCTTGGCATGATGCGCGCTCGGAGTCCGGGTGAAAAATTACCTCCAGCTCAATCTCAGTTTACTTTATTGGATCTTCATTGCGCCGTTCACCGGGCAATTTTTCAAGATCGCCCCAATTTTTCGGCAGATGGTTTTCATCGGGGTGCGCGCGGCGCCCATGGTCGCGCTGACTGCGTGCAGCGTGGGCGTGACGCTTGCGATGCAGGCTGCGCATTCTCTCGAAAGTCTCGGTGCACAAATGTACATTCCAGACCTGGTAATGCTCACGCTGCTGCGTGAGATGGGTCCGGTCTTGATCGCGGTGATTGTCATTGGTCGCAGCGGTTCTGCTGTCGCTGCCGAGCTCGGCACCATGAAAGTATCCGAAGAAATCGAGGCGCTTGAGGTGATGGCGATTGATCCGGTGCAATTTCTGGTGGTTCCTCGTTTCATTGCAATGATGATCATGCTGCCTGCGCTCACCATTTTTGGAAATTACATCGGTATCCTGGGCGGTTGGGCAGTGTGCGTCTTCGCGCTCGATTTCAATACCGCTGGATTCATTCTCGAGGCGTTGCAAAGCGCGGAACCGTGGGATTTGTATTCGGGAATGATCAAGAGCGTAGTGTTCGCATGGATAGTTATCACCATCGCGTGCAATGCAGGGTTAACTGTTGAAGGCGGCGCTGAAGGCGTAGGGCAGGCTACTACGACATCGGTCGTGCAAGCTTTGCTCGCGATGCTAGTAATGAACGCGGTGCTCACCGGAGTTTTCTTTTTTGCCTCATGAACGCTGACGGGAAACCAATGATTGAAGTCGGCGGCCTTGTCCGAAAGTTTGGCGATCGCGCCGTGCTCAATGACATTTCATTCGATGTCCATCGAGGCGATACGCTCGTCATCATGGGCGGCAGCGGCTGCGGTAAGAGCACATTACTGCGACACCTGATTGGTTCGATGAAGCCGACCGCGGGGACAGTGAAACTGTTTGGAGAAGAGCTCACCGGGATGAAGGAGCGTGAGCTCATCCATATTCGGTTGCGATTCGGGATGCTATTTCAATCCGGCGCGTTGCTCGCTTCGCTGACGGTCGGTGAGAACGTAGCGCTGCCGCTTTTGCAGCACACTGATAAATCCAGTGATGAAATCGAAGACATCGTGCAGCAAAAACTTCAAATGGTCGGCCTCACCGGGTTTGAAGATCTCAGGCCGGACGAAATCAGTGGAGGAATGAAGAAGCGCGTGGGACTTGCACGTGCCCTTGCGCTCGATCCGGAGTTGCTGTTTAGCGACGAGCCCACTTCCGGACTCGATCCGATCATGACGGCCGTCATTGACGAACTCACGCTGAAATTGACGCGGGATAAAGGTATGACCGCGGTCGTGGTTAGCCATGATATGACCAGCGCATTTCGCATCGCTACGCGGATGATTATGCTTGGCCACGGCGGGATTGTGGCTCAGGGTACGCCGGATGAAATCCGCGCCAGTTCGAATGCCGAGGTGCAGCAATTTATCAAAGGCGAACCCGATGGCCCGATCCCACTGAACCTTTCACAGGAAGAACACGAGCACCATCAGCAAGTGAAGCCAAGACCTTTCGTCAGAGCACGCGGCAGATTGCACCGTAAAACGGGATGAAGCGCAATTTATCCGATTACTTCGTCGCCTTGTTTGTCATCGCGTGCAGCGTTGTTCTGCTCGGCGCACTTGCGTTTGCACTTTCCGGACGACAGCTGAAAAAACCGACGCGAACGCTGCAAATCAATTACGAAGATGTGACTGGCATAAAGGTCAATTCCGAGGTGCGCTACGCAGGCGCGCCGGCGGGACGCGTGATCGCGATGCGCCACCTCACTGCGCAAGAACGCGAAGCAACTGCAAATAAGAAGGATGCCGTGTGCGTGACCGTCAGCATTAATGAGGGCATTCCGCCGTTACCGGCGGATATCACTGCGACGCTTAGCTCCGATACGATGTTGTCCCCGAAATTTGTGGCTCTCTCAGCGGGAACACCCGGTGGCCAGACACTCGCAAACAACGCTACGATCGAAGGCCATCCAGCGTACGGAATCGAACAGATCACTGCAGCAGCCGGACCCATCTTCGAGGATGCAAGCAAATTACTGAACAATCTCAACGTGACAGTCACCGATCTGAAAAAAGATCTGGACGACTTCGCACCGAAACTCGGGCCACTGGCTGATTCGCTAAAGATGGATGCGGATAACGTACAAAACCTGCTTACGAACATTGATAGCCTTGCGAAGGGCGCTGATTCTGTTCTTGGAACAGCCGACAAGTTCATCAGCACGACTGATAAAGGACTTCAGGAACAGTTGAAACAACTGCACGTCACGCTCTTGAATCTGAAAGTGGTCACCACGTACGCTAAGCAACTTGTCGAAAATCTCGCCGAAAAACCAAACCGGATAATTTTCAGCGGTAAACCGACTACGCTTACACCGGAATCGGAGATTCTTAAAAGCTCCAAGCCTCTTCCGGCAACACAACGGTAACGGGTGAGATTACGCCATGTCAGACCTGGCTGGCTTTGTACCGCCGCATCAATTTGAAAAACCGAAGTGAGTCCCGGAGAGGATGGATCTTACTGATCTGATCTGTGTAAACGGTGGCGATCGGGACTGATTCAATTCTGTAACCTTTACGACTGGCAATGATGAGGGCTTCGGTTTCGTAATCGAATCGGTGTCCACCCCCGAGCATATCGGGAATGATTTGTCGATGCAGCATGCGATAACCGCACTGCGTGTCCGGAATTCTTTGTCCGCAAACACGACTGATTTCATTGCTCATGTAACGGTTCACGAGCCGCCGCACCAGAGGCATGCGGGCGACATCGCCCATGCGATTGCCGATGAAAAACGTCGGTTGTGTCACCGAGGCTGCTGCCAGCAAAAAGTTATCGATTTCTTCGGGCAGATGTTGACCGTCAGAATCCAGAAGGACCACCCACGTGATCTGTTCCTTTTGTTCGCTGCTCGACGAATTCCCAGCTTCAAGCCAGTGAGCGAGTCCGGTTTTGAGGGCTTCACCTTTGCCCTGGTTTTGAGCATGAACAATAACTTCGGCGCCGGCTTCGCGCGCGCGTTGTTCCGTCTGATCGGTTGAGCCGTCATCAACAACGAGAACATGATCCAGTCGCTCGCGTGTTCGACGCGCGATCTCACCGATGTGTTTCTCATCCTGATACGCAGGAATAACCGCCGCAGTTTGCGATCTGATATCCATTTCTGTCATGTGGAGGAAAGTCGAGACATCCGTGGCGAACCCTCAAAGCAAATCCGCGGGATTCCTCAACTGCGCTTCGCTTCGCTCGGAATGACAATGATTGCAAGCTTGATGCTGTAGTGTGCGCTGTCCTCAGCGCAAAACCCATCGAGTTCAGGGCATCGAATCCGCTGAAGACTCCACAGCGAAAGAGGAGTCCTCGTCGGTGCGATTATCTCCGCACGACAGGATGAAAATCGGCAGCGTGATAAGAACTCCGGACGAGTGGCCCCGAAGCGACGTAGAGAAAACCTTTTTTCCGCGCAATGTCACCGTAGTACCCGAACTGCTCCGGTGTGATGTATTCAACAACTGGCAAATGCTTCGGAGTCGGACGCAGATACTGACCCATGGTCAATACTTCGCAGCCGACCTCGCGCAAATCGTCCATGGTCTGAAAAAGCTCCGTCTCCTTTTCGCCAAGGCCCAGCATTACCCCACTCTTTGTCACCATTTCGGGCGACAGATCTTTTGCACGCCGCAAAGCCTGCAACGATATCCGATATTTTGCGCGCGAACGCACCACAGGCGTTAGCCGTTCGACCGTTTCCATGTTGTGATTGTAAATATCCGGGTGAGCGTCGAGCACTATCTGGATGCACCAGTCACGTGCGTGAAAATCCGGAACCAGCACTTCAATGATAATCGCAGGATCCATCTCGCGAATGGCATTGATCGTTCGGGCGAAATGATCTGCGCCGCCGTCGTTCAGATCGTCGCGCGCCACCGCCGTGATGACGACGTGTTTCAAATTCATGCGACCCACCGCCTGGGCGACGCGCTTTGGTTCGTCGACTTCCAACGCAAATGGTTTCGCCGTTGTCACTGCACAAAATCCACATGCACGTGTGCAACGATCGCCCGCGATCATAAAAGTAGCGGTGCCCTGGCTCCAGCATTCCCATCGATTCGGACATTGCGCGCTCTCGCACACAGTGTGCAACCGCAAATCTGAAATCAACGCTTTAGTCGAAAAGAAAACCGGATTGGACGGCAGCCTTACTTTGATCCAGGGCGGCTTTTGCGTCTGGTGCAAGGCTGGATCGATCTTCGCGCAGGACATTTCGAGCAAAAGTTACAACGTTACAAAGGTTTCAAAAGTTAAATCGAAATCCGTGGTATTCACTCTTTTCATTAACACCTGGCTTCAGTCAGGTGTACTCGGTATGTGAACAGAAGAAGCCGTTTAAGCGGCTTTAATTGCCAGGGCTTTGTGCACCGCGTTGAAGCGCGGTGTTAATTGAGATTTCACCTGCATCCAACGTGTAATCGTGTCACAACTTCCGGGTTAAAGATCAGAGCTTTGTTCGCCCGCACAACGCGGCTGACAGTGTTAGTTCATCGGCTGATTCCAGACCACCGCCGGCGGGAATGCCGCGCGCGATGCGGGTGAGCGTGACGGGTTTGCTCTTTAAAAGATCGACGATGTAATTCGTGGTCGCTTCGCCTTCCACGTCTGCAGCCAATGCAAAAATGATTTCTGAAATTTTTTCGCGATCGATGCGATCGATCAGCTCTTTAATCCGCAAATCTTCGGGAGCCACATGATCAAGCGGCGAAATTTTTCCACCGAGTGCATGATACCGCCCGCGAAATGCACCGGTCTTTTCCAAAGGAAGAATGTCGGTCGGTTGTTCCGTGACACAGAGTATGTCCGTGGCACGCGATGAGTCGGCGCAGATCTCGCAGATTTCGCCGGACGCAAAAAATCCGCACAGGTTACAGGCATGAATTGACTCACGCGTATCGGTAATTGCCCGCGCAATCTGCTCCGGTTGATCGCTGCGCGCGCGCACCATCCAGAGTGCAATCCTCTCGGCAGAACGCGGCCCTACGCCGGGCATTTGCCGCAATTGCGTAATCAAGTCGCGGATCGCGGCTGGATATTCCGTCTTTCTCAACACGTGCTTGGATTAAAGTCGCGCAAGCCTCTGGCTTGCGATTGCGTTGGGATACAGGCGAGAGGCATGTGCTACACTCGGCTATTCTACGGGCCATTGCGCCAGTTGCAGGATGAGCGGCTCCAGCCGGCGCAAATAAAACTGCAGCGGCGCATCGTCTTCGGCTTCGGAGCTGCGGGCCTTCTGGAATTCAGCATAAGCTTCCGCCCAGCGCTTCTCCCGATACAGAACTACTCCGCTCCAAAACGAATCGCGTTGGGCGACGCGTTCTGGCCCGGCTTCGACAGCGAGCCACAGCGGCTCGTAGACTTCGATCTTGTCGTGCGAATTCAGCCCGCTCACAAAATCAATTGGACGCGCAATGACTTGGTCGCTCACTCGATCGAAAGTCACTGTGCTCATCAATGCTCTCGATCCGTAGAAACGATTCAACGCGCAGAATCTGCGAGCTAAATCGACGGGCTCCCCGCTTGCCAGAAGCAACGCGCGCCTGCTTTCTTGTAACGCACCGGCGACAATCGCGCCGGAACTGATTCCCACTCGCAAGTCCCAGGTCACCGCGCTTTTCTCCTTATCTTCACCTGCTTCCCGAGAATTCTTGATCATGTCGAGAACAACGCGCGTTGCCTTCTGGGCGTGTTCCGGATCGGGTGCAGGAAATCCAAAAACGCCGA
>JAICUQ010000052.1 GCA_025935755.1 Chthoniobacterales bacterium
CGCTCACGTCGTCGTTGACGTCGCGAATGCGCCATCGTGGGAGGACAAAGCGGTGATGGAATTCTTCCAGACGGCAACGCGTAACTTGCTTGCTGCAGAAGCGGTTGCCGGCGTACGGCACCATGTCGCATTGTCGATCGTCGGCGCGGACCGCCTGCCCTCGAGCGGGTATTTGCGCGCGAAGGTAGCCGAGGAAAATCTCATCAAGGCTTCGGAAATTCCATTCACAATCGTCCGGTCGACGCAGTTTTTTGAATTCGTGAAGGGCATCGTGCAATCGGCGAGTGAAGGGCAGACCGTTCGATTATCCCCGGCTCTTATGCAGCCTATCGCCGCGGATGATGTCGCCACCGCGTTGACCGGCTTCGCATTGTCGGAACCGCTGAACGGCACGGTCGAGATTGCGGGGCCCGAGCCAATCCGGATGGATGAATTCGCCCGACGTTTCCTGAGAGCAACGCGAGACCCACGAAAAGTGATCACCGACGCACACGCACCATATTTTGGCGCAGAGCTCAACGACCAAAGCCTTACGCCCGGGAAGAACGCGCGTTTCGGCCCGACGCATTTCGAGAAGTGGCTCCATCGCTTTGCAGCGCAAAAGGCAGCGTGAACTTCGGACGTAATGGCAGATCACATGCTGTTCGGCGATTTACCTACACATTTCGCCTAACGAGCGTGTTGAAGTGTTGAACCGTTGAGGCGGATTTGAAAAAACCGAACCATTCACGAGAAGCCATGTTATAAACTCCGCGAAGTTATAGCCACGGCGCTCTGCGCCGTGATAACGTGTGCCGCCTCGACATTGCGAGCCGGCTACATTAATTATGAGATGGTTTTTAGAAAGAACATCGCGATGAAACGAATCCAACCAGCGAGACTGCCGCACTTCACCTGCGCAGTCATTTTTTGTACAGCCATTGCGACCGCGATCGCCATACGCCCGGCGATAGCTGCTGATAACGAAGCGAAAACCACGCTCGTCTTTGAGCATGTTCTGCCAAACGTACTCGGTAAAAGCATCAAGGGAGTCCTGGTCGAATATGGTCCCGGAGGTTCGTCGCCAGCACACACGCATCCAAAGTCAGCGTTCATTTACGCGACCGTTCTCGAGGGAGCCATCCGAAGTTCGGTCAATGACGGACCTGTCGTTACATATCGCGCCGGGCAGAACTTCTCCGAGATGCCCGGTGACCGGCACAGTGTGAGTGAAAACGCGAGCAAAACAGAACCCGCGAAGCTGCTGGCGGTGTTCGTGGTCGATACCGACGAGAAGGAACTGACGACACCGATATCAAAAAAGTGAGATGATCGGGTGTTTCATTTCTGACTTCTGACTTCTGATTTCTGATCTTCGACTTCATCGAAACTCGTTCATCTCCCAGCTTGCTCGCGTGTAAGTCGGTGCTTTACCTTTTGAATCGCGCCGCCTGCGCGTCCCATTCTTCCTACGTTGTTACATGCCGACGAAATATGATGCGATCGTGATTGGCACCGGCCAGGCAGGACCCTCTCTTGCGGTGCGATTCGCAGAGGCGGGCATGAAGGTCGTAATTATCGAACGCAAACGCTTCGGCGGCACCTGCGTCAACAACGGCTGTGTCCCAACAAAGACGCTGGTGGCAAGTGCGCGTGCGGCTCATGTGGCGCGCCGCGCCGGCGACTATGGCGTGACGATTCCCGGCTCAATTGCTGTGGACATGAAAAAGGTCAAAGCGCGTAAAGATGCCGTGGTTCGTCAAAGCAGCGAAGGACTAGAGAAATGGCTAAGAGATACCAAGAACCTGACCGTTATCGAAGGTCAGGGGCGCTTTGCCGACGCGCACCACGTTCGTGTAGGTGACCGGCGTCTTGAGGCGGACAAAATATTTATCAACGTCGGCGGACGCGCATCAATGCCTTCGTTCCGGGGCATCGATGAGGTAAGCCATCTGAACAATTCAACGATGATGGACGTGGACTTTCTGCCTGAGCACCTGGTCGTCATCGGCGGCAGCTATGTGGGGTTGGAGTTTGCTCAAATGTATCGACGCTTCGGCAGTGAAGTCACGGTTGTCGAGAGAGGAGAACGACTCATTCACCGGGAAGACGAAGATATTGCTGAAAATATCAAAACGATTCTCGAAAGCGAAGGCATCAACTTCCGTCTGAATGCTGAGTGCATCGGCTTTGAAAAATGCGGTGACAATGTAGCCGTGCAGGTGGAATGCAGCAGCGGCGATAAGACAGTCATCGGGTCGCATACGCTCCTCGCAATCGGTCGTGTGCCGAACACCGACGACCTCGGTGTCGAAAACGCCGGGATTAAAATTGATAAGCACGGTTACATCCAGGTTGACGATCAACTTCGCACGAATGTGCCCGGCATTTATGCGCTGGGTGATTGCAATGGACGCGGAGCGTTTACCCATACTGCGTACAACGATTATGAAATTGTCGCCGGTAATCTTTTGGACGGCGACCACCGCCGCGTGAGCGACCGGATCACCACTTACGCTCTTTTTATCGATCCGCCGTTGGGCAGAGCAGGAATGACTGAAGCGGAGGTGCGAAACTCAGGACGAAAAGCATTGATTGGAAAACTTCCGATGACGCAGGTCGGCCGCGCGCGGGAAAAAGGCGAGACGAAAGGATTCATGAAAATTTTGGTAGATGCCGAAACGAAAAAAATCCTTGGCGCGTCGCTACTTGGGATCGAATGCGATGAGGTAATTCATTCAGTCCTGGACGTGATGTATGCGAACGTGTCATACACAGTGATTCAGCGGGCCATGCACATTCACCCGACGGTCAGCGAATTGATCCCGACAATGCTCGGTGAGTTGAAGCCGTTGGAATGAGTCGTACCTGCTAACCGCAGAACCGATCGCACCTGTTGTTCAATGCCAAGGCGGTCGTTCGGTGGCTGTTATCTGTTACTTGTGATTTCTCACTCCTCATTAGTCATCCGGCACTCGGATCACTTCTGTTGTTCCGACGTATGCAACAGATGGAATGGAACAAACTCTTGCTCGCCTCAACGCGCGGCAAAATCCCCAGGGTATCCCGGTGATGTGGCGAGATTTGATGAGCGTGATCGAAAGCAGTTTATTCATGGCCGAAACGGGTCCCCACTTGCAGCCATGACGGTCGAACACACCGAAGATGCAGCTTGAGTCGCTACTATCCAAAATGATCGGAGCACGAGGAGGAAATGGTACGAATACGGAGAAACAGTGCGCTGTCGTTTTGGATTAAGCGCAAGATAGAATGCGACCGTAGCGTCGTACTTGCTTCAAACCGTTTGGATGAACGTTAGCGACGTTTGCGCAAATCACGTCCCGGCCGACCGGCATTGACGTTTGGAACTTCTTCGCCAAGCGCAGTGGCCAAATCGATTTGATGATCCTGTTCCTGCACCAGGATCTCGCGAATCTGTTCGGCCATCGCGTATTCGCCAAGCGCTTCACACTGCGGGATTCGATCGCGGTAGTTGCGAATGGTTTCGTTCTCGTTGTCGAGATCGAACCGGAGCATATCCCTCGCGTTTTTCGATGTGCGCACCGGCTTTGGATTCACCACCGGCATTTTGCCAAGATAATCGATCTGCCGTGACAGGATCAGGGCATGATCGAGCTCTTGCCTGGCATGCGTTTCAAGTTGAGTGGCGATGTCCATGTATTCGGCGCCCTTGAGCACCTGGGAATAAACGACGTAGGCAATGATCGCTTGATATTCCCGGGCGAGATCTTCGTTCAACAACTCCGCGAGCTGGTCACGGGTGATTTCGTCGGATTTTTGTTCAGGCATTTGGTTTCCTCCGTTGGATTAAAACGAACCATACATTACATCGTATGAGAGGCACAGTTCGTTTGGGCAAATCCAGTCACGCGATTCGCAGCACTCCGTGATTCGGCCGTCGCCATCTTGTCAGCGGCGGTCTATGATCGCCGAACGCCGTGGTCCGCGCTCATAGGGCGCCGCTACAGTGGCCAGTCATTTGTCACTCGGTTGGATCTACTTGTCGCTTGTCACTCATCACTTCTCACTTGCTTGTTCATGAAATCCCTAACAAGCGCGGCAATTTCCCCTGCTTTATTGAATGAGAGATCATGCCTGCCCCAGATAACGAGAAGATTCGGCTGCGTCTTTTGCATCCACGCCTGCCATTTCGGATATGCCTCGACATTCGTACGGTAATCGTAAAAGAGATCGCTTTGAATCTCCTCCTGGCCGGGCGCATTCAGGAATGCATATTCGTCCGTCCAAAGATCCGGATCATACAGCTCAACTTTCGGATCGTCGCCGACATGACGCGTTCTTGTCGTCTGCAAGGAAAGCAGATTGGTGCGAAGCGCCGCCTCGTTAGCGGCGCGATCTTTCCAAAAATCGCCGCGCGTTTTCCAGTTCCCGCCCAGCCCTTCGTTATGCACAACACCGTCTTGCACGATCAACGCTTCCACGCGGTCCGGATGCGCCAGCGCCATTCGAAAACCAACCGGCGCACGTAATCCTGCATGTAAAGCGTATAACGCGAGAGCCCCAGCGCTTCGGTGAAATGATTCACGATCGCCTCGATATGATCGAAAGTGTACGCGAATTTTTTTGGATCCGGCCAGTGCCGGTAGAGACCTTGACCGCAGGGCCCCTGCCTCAGCCACGAACGTTTCGAATTGCTTGTTGCATTGGCGGCAAACTTGTTGCCGTTCTTCGGACGTTCACTTCACTCGAGGAAACCAATTCCGCCCGAGCGCGGCGAAGTCCACTCGTTAGTCCGACCTTGGAGAAACTCCAAATCAACCATTTCGTCGGGTCCCACGCCCATGGTTTCACTCCGTTACGATAATCGTGCTGAAACTCGTGATGATAATTATGGTAACCTTCGCCAAAGGTAAACAGCGCCATGAAAAACGAGTCACGCGCACTGCATCGCGTGGAATAGGGCTGGCGCCCGAAGGTGTGGCACGCTGAGTTAATCAGAAATGTTCCATGTTGAAGCACAACGACTTTGGCCACGCCACCGATGAGAAAACCGCCGAGCGCACCGATTGAGCCATCCCAGAGCCAGCCAAGCAATGTCGGCAACCCAAAACTCATCATCACCGCAAGCAAATGAATATGTCGATGTTGCCACATCACCAGCGGATCTTTTTTCAGATCGGACACATTATCGAAGGGCGGTTGCGGCCAAAGCTTGAACAGCAGCCAGCCGATGTGAGCATGAAAAAATCCTTTGCTGATGTCGTACGGATCCTCGTCATGATCCACATGTTTATGATGCCGGCGATGATCGCTCGCCCACATAAGGACTGAATTTTCAAACGCCGCCGCGCCGAAGATGAGGGTGAACAACCGAACGGGCAGCCGTGCGCGAAATGCCGCGTGCGAAAATAACCGGTGATAACCGAGGGTGATGCTGAACCCCGTCGCGGCCGCCAAAACTGCGAACACCGCAAAATGAAACCAATCGATCCCGAAATACCAGAGGTAAAGCGGGACTGCGGTCAGCGTTAAAGCAAAAGTGCCGATCAGGAACGCGCTTGTCGTCCAATTGATTCGATCAATCGGGATACGAAAGATCACGCGAGGAGATTTTAAGGGAGCGCGATTCACTCTCAACTAATCGATTCTCAACTCCGCCGCGTCGTCAGTGGTCACTTTCAACCGACCGGTCTTCCCAGCACAACATCTTCCTTGGTCCAGCTATGGACAGCGCCGCAGTGCGTGCAGGTGAATTTTTGTGGCTTCATCTTTGCGGTCGGCCAGCGGTTCTGTTCGATCGTGCGACCGGTATCAGTGAGCTTTGAGGTGGAAGGACAACGCACGAGCAGGCTTTTCAGATCGGCGCCGGCCTTCGGTTTCGCTCGCCGTTGCGGTGGTTCGAAATAATATCGCTTCGCCATGTGTTGCTGTGACACTAGAGCCGGTAAACAATCCGTGCTTTAGCGGTATCGTAGGGAGACATTTCCATTCTTACGCGATCCCCGACCGTTAGGCGAATGAAACGTTTGCGCATTTTGCCCGAGATATGCGCGAGAACAAGGTGCTCGTTCTTAAGCGCAACCCGAAACATCGTTCCGGGCAGCACACTCATGATCGTGCCTTCCAGTTCGATCGCCTTTTCCGAGTTCATAAGATTTTCACCGACAATTTTTTACGGCGTCTGTGTGAGACGCCGATCGTCACGTCTATCTTGTTCGCAAATTACCGACGATGATTCGCGAATGAGCGCCGGCCGCCTCCGCCGCCTCCGCCTCCGCCGCCGCCGTAAGGACGCGGACGTTCCTCGCGCGGACGCGCTTCGTTGACTGTCAAGGCGCGGCCGTTGAATTCCTGACCGTTGATCGCGCTCATTGCTGTGCTGGCCTGCGCGTTATCATTCATCGTAACGAAGGCAAATCCGCGCGATTTGCCGGTCACGTGGTCCATAATCAGACGGACGTCATTTACCTGGCCATGTTGTTCGAACAAATCCTGCAGATCGTTCTCGGTGGTCTCAAAAGAGAGATTACCTACATATAATTTCATTGTGCTTTGAACTTGGAAAAACTAAGGAGCTTACAGAGCCGTTCCCGGGAATCGGGTTTCAAACCACCAACGAGCGACGCTCACCTGACGATCTACCGTGCCGTGAAGTTAACAGAGTAATCCAATAAGCGCTCATTATCGTGCCAACTGCGCAGAACACAAGCGATCATTCAAGTAATGATCGTTAACCGGTTCTGTGGAGAGATTCACCTCCTCCATTGGCTTACGGAACCAGAAAAAATTTTCCTGTGTATGGATCTTTCACCACGGACCCGGACTGAAAATCAGTGACATCGATATATTTTTCATCCTCGGGTAGATAAGGACTTGCAACCAT
The DNA here is from genome assembly GCA_025935755.1 of Chthoniobacterales bacterium. Lineage (GTDB taxonomy): Bacteria > Verrucomicrobiota > Verrucomicrobiia > Chthoniobacterales > UBA10450 > Udaeobacter. The sequence continues at coordinate 6,845 of JAICUQ010000052.1, forward strand.
CCCTTTCCGTCCTGGCACCGGAACTCCGTAAGGCAAACCAGCTTTTACTTTTTCAATATCCGCGGCTGAAACGCTTCGCACCGGCGACTCGCCTTCCTTCGGCGCGTGTGACGGTTTTTCTTCTTCGGGTGACGTTGTGGCCGCCGCAGATGTTGCTCTCGAACTGGTTCGCCGCACAGGGTGCGGTGTCTTCGTCGGTTGAACGCGCGTCGGCTGAGCCGGCGGCTGCGGCAGAGGCTGAGGCTGCAGAGGTTTGGAAAGCGAGTGACCGACTTTCTTGAAGAAATCTCCGACCGGACCCGCGTTCACAAAGGATCCGCTGGAAAAGAAAAGCAGGATCAATAGCAGCAATAAGCGGTCCACCTTCATCGCTGACAACTCAATGAATCGTTTCGTTCGTTTCGGTTGGACCTTTCGACAAAGAAAATATCGCAGAAACGCGGACCACCAAAACGGAAACGCTGGAGCGGGCAGCCTCTGCACGCGTCCCCTGAAACAAACGTAGGGCGGGCAGTCCTCTGCACGCCTTCCCACGCGCGGCTGGATGAAATCAGGCCACCTACCTCCGCTTGCATCGACGGTTCCCCATCACCCGATCCTTGTGCTAGGCGTCTACACGATCGACACCATTGCTACATCCTGTCATCGCGGTTTGACCTGATCCCCCAAATTTGCTGGGATGTTACGCGAACAAACAAATGCGGAAAACAAGGAGTATATTGCACAGTCAGCAAACAGCCTTGGTCGTGCTTGCCCTCGCGATCGTTCCGTGTGTTGCCGCTCAACAGCTATCATCGGCTCAAACGCCTCGTCCGATCATTCACGGCTCATTTAAGTTACCGGAAATTTCAGCCGCCGCGATTACCGGTAACCGATTGCTGGTGGCCGCAGACGACCCCGAGAAAAAGCACGGTTATCATATGATCAATTGTGTCGCGGAGCCGCTGAGTCGGCTGACTGCCGGTAATCCGATAGCAGCGACAGGCGACGAACAAATCTATCGCGTTATTCTGCGCCTGTTGCAGGGAGCAGATGCAGGCGAACCCGGCGCTGCACCGTTTAAAGATGTTGAAGACATGGCTGTCAGCCCCACGGGCGATGTTTATCTGATTACTTCGCACAGTCGCAATAAGAGCAATGAGGAGGTGCCGGAACGACAGCAGTTATTGCGCGTGCGACTTGATAGTGGATCCACGAACCCCAGCAGCGCAGTTACCAGTTCGGTACCGATTATTCCGATGTTGCCAGCAGAGTTACAGGAGGCGACTAAACGTCGCCCCGGCGCGGGGGACGCGGAGGGTACACCGGGATTAAACATCGAGGGACTGGCATGGTCGCCTGAGAATGATCTCCTGATCGGCTTACGTTCGCCCTTGATCGAATCGAAGGCTGTCGTCCTGAGACTGAAGAATGTCGACACGATGTTCGACCACCCTGCCGACCCTGCAGGGACGAGCAGTGTCACCATTGAAGCCACACTTGATCTTCATGGAATGGGAATACGCGGCATGTGTTACGACGAGAAAGAAAAGGGCTATTGGATCATTGGGGGCCTCTCGCCTGATCCGGAGGAGGTTGGCATTTCTCCCGACAATGATTGGACACTTTGGTTCTGGGATTCTAACCACCAGTTGCGTCGCCGGATGGAAAAGAACGATTTGCCGCAGCACATGCGGTTGTCTAACCCGGAAGCCGTGTGCGTGTTGCCCGGAAATGACGCGGACTATGTGCTTCTGATCAGCGATGACAGTAAGAGCAAGCCAAGCTCGTACGTCCTCGTGCCGCGCAATCAATTAAAATAATCTCTATGTTACCGCAGGCGAAACTCGCCACTGGCTTGGCCTCGGCTTTCTCACTAAATAGTACAAAATGAGGATAGCCTGGCAGCGAGACAGCTGATTGCTGATTGCTGACTTCCCAGTCTTACCAGTTGTTCTCAGCAACTTGCGGCACCGGACTTATTACTTCGAATCTGCCAGTGACGGACTCACCGCGCCGAGCTGTGTGCTGACTTTCTCGAGAGCCGCACTTACGATCTCGAGCTGTTTTTCCAACCGGGCGATTTTGGCTCCCTGTTCTTCATTCTTGCGATGCTCTTTGAGAAACTCATTGAGCAACATCGCATTGATCGAGTCGAAGCGAAGTGTTTCCGGTCTGCCTTCCGAACCATAAATGACCAGGTCTGCGTCTACTGCTGCGACGTCCTCAGCAATAAGCCCGTAGTGCCTGACGCGGCTTTGATCGGTCTCTCCTTTTGCCCGGAAAGTGACGGGTTTGAGCGCAAACAGAATTTCGCTCGCGTTACCCATGGATCTAACGTCCTGCTTGTAGCGTCCGGAAGATGAAATGACACCAAGTCTTCCGTCACCGTTGCCACCAAGCGTATCAATCACAACACTTGCGCCGCCGACAATCGGCGTGGAACCAATGTTACGGATGCGAGTAGAGTTGTTATCGGCGTTGGTTCCCCTCACGTCGTATCCGATACAGACGTTGCCGCTACCGGTGACGAAGATGCCCGACTGAGCACCGATGGCAGTGTTGTCGCTGCCACTGCCCAGGATGTTGAGAGCTAAATAACCGATGCCAGTGTTATGTTCGCCATGGGTCTGAGGCAACGCGGCATTACCAAAAGCGCTGTTGCAGCAACCGCTATCATTGGCACTAAGCGCACTATTCCCAAAGGCACTGTTCGCTCCGCCATCAACATTGAGATTGAGCGCTTGATACCCGGTGGCTGTGTTGCCGACACCTGTGGTGTTGTTCAAAAGCGCCGCCGCGCCAACGGCCGTGTTCTGTTCCGCAGTGGTATTGAATAAAAGCGCCGCCGCACCAAAAGCTGTATTTCCATCTGCGGTATTGGATAGGAGCGTTCCCGTGCCGACAGCCGTGTTGAAGCTGCCGCCTGCAATCCTAAAGAGGGAACGCCAGCCAATTGCTGTGTTCGCCAAGCCACTCGTTAGGCTAAAAAGGGCGTTCTGCCCTTCCGCGGTATTGAAACCCGGATAACCGCCATCTGGCGGCGGGATAACCCCGAACGCATTTGGTGCAAACCTGACCGCCAAGCAGGCTAACACGAGCGCCAGGGCAACAATCATGGCTCTTCTCAACTTGATAAATGGATTCATGCTCCATCCTTTCTCTTCCCCGCCAAGTTGCTTTTGCAATCGCGGGTCCGGAAGAGGCGAAAAGCCTGGCGGGGCAAAAGGCCTCCGCCTGATTCAGATCCGTTAGGTGACGACCCTGCAAAAGATTAGATCAAACAGTCAAGAATATTTGGCCCAACGGCATATCGCCGCGGGTATTCCCAAACAGCGGTTGCGTCTTGCTTCTACCGGCTAAGTATTCGTAAAACACAACCGACACATGGGCACGCCAGGAGGCCGAATGGAGTTTTCGAGAGAAGCGACCTGGAAGGTAATCACCAGCGCAGCGACGAAGGAGCCAGGAGGCGAACGACTTTCAACCAGCGGGAAAATGACTCAGTATGTCGCCAAGTCTAGATCCGATTCAGTTTTGCCTGCTCGATCCACTCCAACGGTCGCGGCTGAAAATTCAGTTCGCGTTTTGCCTTGGCATTGGATGCGCCTCGCATCTCAACCCCATAGTAAACCGCATCCGCACCACCATCTGTTTTCAGAGCGTCCTCAACTGATATCTGCGGCGGTGGTGGAGCATTCAACGATTGAGCAAACGCCGGTAGCCATTCGCGCACCGGTAAAGGTTGATCATCCGTAATCAGATAAATGCCGGAGTTGCCTTCCTCTGCTGCTGCGATGGTCGCAAGCGCGGCGTCCTCGATGTGTAACCACGACCAAACTCCTTCGCCATTCCCAACGATGGGGAACTGCTGCTGTCGCACCTGTCGCGCAACGTCGCCATCGGGGTTGAACCAGGTGCCAGGTCCATAGAAGAAACCATAACGAAGGGCGATTCCTTGAATGTTGGGATTTTCCAGTAAGGGTTGCTCAAGCCCGGTTATCTCGCGAGCACCTGCTGCAACCGCAGGCGAGGCATCAAAGGCCAGGGGTGTTCCTTCATCTGCCAATCCAGTACCAGGAACCGCCCAGAACGCGATCGATTGCCTAAGGTAACGCCGCACACCCGCCGCAAGGGCTGCTGCCATCACATTCGACCCGCCTTCAGAACGGATGCGATGGTTGAGCGCGGCAGCAACACTCATTGATTCATAGCTGTACGTTTTGGGTAACGCGGTAAGTTGTTCAATCACGGTTTCCGGTTGAGCACGAGTGACTACCGCTTTGACGGCGTCGGCATCAAAAACATCGGCAATTGCCGGCTCTATGCCTTGATCTTTTAGCGCCTGCGCTTTCGCTGGGGAACGGGTCAGAGCAACTACAGTGTGTCCTTTGGCAAGCAATTTCGCGATCAACGGTCGACCGATTGCTCCCGTTCCGCCTGCAACAAAAATTTTCATCAGTCAACCTTCTCCTGAAACACGAAAAGGAAAGTCTCGTGTTCGGGTAGGTTTTGCGTCGGGCGTTCGGCGTCGGGCGTTCGGCGTTGAGCGCAACTTGATCCTTCGGCGTCCAGCTTTTCCCACTTTTAAAGGCAGGCGTACCGCCTGCGATCTCTAATCTTTCCCTCCATATTGCGCTTCACTCACCTGCTCCATCCACTCAACTACTTTGCCGTCGAGCGCTTCCTGAATGGCGATATGCATCATGGCGCTGGTCGGCATTGCGCCATGCCAGTGCTTCTCGTTAGGCGCGAACCACACCACGTCGCCCTGCCCAATTTTTTCGATCGGCCCGCCTTCGCGCTGCGCCCATCCCGTCCCGGAAATTACGATCAACGTCTGGCCGAGTGGATGCCTGTGCCAGGCAGTACGCGCACATGGTTCGAACGTGACGCTGGCGCAACGAACGCGTGCCGGGTCCGGCGCGTCAAATAACGGTTCGATCCAGACTTTCCCCGTGAACCAATCGGCAGATCCTTCCTGTCCCGCCGGCGTATCGCGCGATAAGCCAGGGACTTCGGACGCCGTGGCGTAAGAAACTGCACTCGCTTGCATATCAACTCGCTTTATCTCCATGCATTCTCTATCGGCTTCGGAACCCAGCGTGGCAACGACGTAGTTTCACCGTGCGAACGAACAACAATCCAACATAAGCCTGCCTAAGCAGCTAGAACTTCCACATTTGTTTCCCGTAGATGATAAGAACAGGTGATAGTCGTGCGCGCGCGTGCCTCGATGATTCCAGCGTACATCCGATCGGTTTTTATTTGCGGCGTACTCGTTGTGTTCACCAGCGTCGCATACAGCGGCTCGTATAAGCGGACGCGGGACGGACAAACGCTGGTCTGGCGGGATGTACCAGCACGTGGTGACGAAGCAACTTGGTCCGGCAAACGCGACAAGGATGGGTTCGCCACCGGTTCCGGTGTGCTGACGTGGTATAAAACTCAGCCAACAATGGTGACCGGCTCCAACATTCTGGATAACAGACGTTATGTCACACTCATCAATCATTATTCAGGCACCATGGTGCGAGGCAAATTCAAGGGAGCTGTCACTAACCTCGAGGCGAATGGAAAAAGATTCGAAGCAAGCTCTCACAACGAGGCAAATCGTCCAAGCCACCGCAAACAGGCGAGCAGGACTCGCAGCCAACGGGTGAAAGTGGCCCAAACAGTCGAAGCCACTCCTACACCACATTCAGAGCCAATCATCGTGGATACTCCCGAGCGCACCTCTGCAGCGGCAGCCGCACCGACGCCTGTTCCGGAGCAAAGCTCGTCGCCAGGCACGGAACAAACGCAAACTGTGGAGTCACAGGAAACCGCGAACCTGGTGGCTGAACGGATGGCAAGCACACCGGAGCCAGCTCAAGAACAGAGCCCGCCGCCGAAGCAGGAAGAAGTGCAAGACGCGGCGCCAGCGGGAACACCGGACCTGGCCGCAAATGAGAGCGCATCTCCAGTGGAGACACCGCAGAACGCCGGACCAAGCCGCGAAGAGCAGCAAAGTTCAGCCCCACCGGAGACAAGCACGCTGATGGCGAAGCGAATGACGCCGCCACCACTGGAGCAACAAACCAGGGAAACAGATACCCGAACCACAAACGCGGCACCAACATCAACCCCCTTGGCTTCTGAGAAGTCTTTACGCTCCATGTCGAGACGGCCGATGGATCTGCCGAAACCGGCGCGAGATATCGACGAAGAAACCGTAGCTCGATTAGACATTCTGTACCACTCCGCGGTTAAGGCGAATGATGCTGCAATAATGGATGAAATTTTGGCCGACGATTTTGTTTTGGAAACGGACTCCGGTACTTCTTTGACCAAAGCCGATTTGATCAAAGAAGCTCAGGAAAAGCGTACTATCTACGAGAACCAGGACGTGGAGAAAAGCACGCAGAAAGTGCGAATCTGGCGCGACACAGCTGTTGTTACTGGGTTGTTGAAAGTAAGAGGCACCAAAGATAACAACTCATTCGATTACCAACTCTCGGTGAGTGAGACTTATGTCCGGACGCCTACTGGTTGGCGTTATGTATTCGGGCAAGCTTCAAAACCGGAGGCGAAATAGCTTTTTATCATCTTCCTTTTTCCTTCCCACTTCATAATTCTAAATTCTCACGTGGTGAGATGTCATCAGTTGCTTGCCCTGCCGCCTATGTCAGTCTTACCGGCGCTCACGGTAGCGGGGGTCTATGACGGCCGCACAAGACTAGAACATCAACGCCCAGAGAGGGCCGCCATACCGGCCGAGCGCCCGGAATGCGTTATTGATTCTTCCCAACCATTTGCGCTGCGGGTCTGCTCATTTCAACCTGCGCACTCACTTTCTGCAGTCCGGCTGTTAGCGCTTCAACTTGCTTTTCCAAGCGGGCAATTAGCGCTCCCTGCTCCTGCACTTTGCGCTGTTCTTCGTTGAACGCCTTGTGCTCCTTGAGAAACTCGTTGAGTAACATCGCGTTCACCTGGTCGTAACGCACCGTGTACGGTTTTCCTTCCCGATCGCGTATAACCAGATCGGGATTCACTTTTGCGACGTCCTCCGCCACCAGTCCGAACTGCGTTGTGCCTGTCGGATCGATCTCCTTTTTGTAACAAAAACTCACTGGAGTTAAGGCGAACAGCGCCTGGCTCGCCTCATCCATCTGTCTGATCTCTTCCTTGAAACGTCGCGAAGAGACTTGTGCGCCAAGTTTTCCGGTGGCATCGACGAAAACTGCCTGCGCCCCACCCGCTTGAGCCCAGATGCCACCGATGTGACACGCTGATTGTCCCGTCCCACTCGGCAAGTTGTCACCGATGCGAATGGTGTTGCTTTCTCCGGGAACACCCCACACTTGTGAGCCAATACAAATATTGAAGCTCCCCGTGATGGATTGACCTGCAACAAGACCAACCGCTGTGTTATCGGTACCGGTTGAATTGAACCTCAATGCGCCCCAGCCCAATCCGCTGTTGTTAATGCCTGTGGTATTTTGATTTAGGGCATTGACCCCGGTAGCTGTGTTTCCTTCACCGGTAGTGTTGTTCAGTAGAGCCGACCAACCCACGGCGGTGTTGCAGCAGCCGGTGTCGTTACGGAGCGCATCAAAGCCGACAGCGGTATTGCCACCGGCCGTGGTGTTGCTAAGGAGAGCAAACGCTCCATTCGCCACGTTGCCATCGCCCGTCGTATTGTTAAGGAGGGCCGCAGCGCCAGTTGCCGTATTCGAATCCGCCGTGTTAAAGAGGAGCGTGCCTGCGCCAGTGGCAGTATTGAAACTGGCAGTAGTCGCGCTGAATAACGAATCCCAACCGGCTGCCGTGTTGCCAACCCCACTGGTGAGATTCTTCAGAGCGTTGGTTCCTTCCGCCGTGTTGAAACCCGGATACCCGCCGTCCGGTGGCGGGACCACCGCAAGCGCTGACTGTAAAAACGCGAAACCGATGAGCATAGAAACCAGAATCAAAAAGGGAGTGTTCGTTTTCATAATTGGTTGGTTATTCGATAGAGTTGTGTCTTTTCTTGTTCTCTCCGGATCCGGTCGCAAAAGTTTCAGAAAATATTCTTTCCGGCGCGGATTTTGCCTGTTCTGTTCTGCTCGGCAACGCAAAAATTCCGCGCCTGCTCTCGATTCTGCGGAGTTGGGAGTTGGACGTTCGGCGTTGAGTGTTCGGCGTTGAACGCCCGGCCAGCTATCTTGCAATGGTCTACGCGAGTAACTCTTCGAGTTCTTCGGTGGTCAGGCCGCTCATGAGCGGTTCTTCGCTCTCGATGGCCGCGTCGATCGCCGCGCGCTTTTTCTCCTGCAGCCGCAGGATTTTTTCTTCCACGGTGTCGCGGGTGATCAGCTTGTAGGCAGTGACCACTCGGGTTTGCCCGATGCGATGAGCGCGATCGGTGGCCTGCGCCTCGACCGCGGGATTCCACCAGGGATCAAAATGAATGACGGTGTCAGCGGCGGAGAGATTGAGGCCGACGCCGCCCGCTTTCAAGCTGATCAGGAAGACTGGAATCGCGGCATCGCTCTGGAAGCGGTCCACGATGTCCTGACGCTGTTTGGTCGAGCCGTCGAGATAACAAAATGCAATCTCCAGTTTCTCCAGGCGCTCCCGAATGAGGTGCAGCATCGAGACGAATTGGCTGAAGACGAGGACGCGATGTTCGCCATCGATCGCTTCCTCGAGAAGTTCGTCGAGGAGATCGAGTTTGGCGGAGGTGACGGAGTCAGCGCGAGCTTCCAGCTTGTGTCCGTCGGGAGATGGAATGCTGTAACCTTGCCCTAGCTTCAGCAGACGCAGATCGCAACAGACCTGCCGTAAACGGAGCAGACCAGTGAGCATCTTCATTCTTTTCGCAGCGGCATCCACATTTTTGCCGGAACCGCCCAGGCCCTGCTGGATCTCGCGCAGTAGGGCATTATAAGCGGCGCGTTGATCACTCGTTAGGCTGCAAGGTACGACCTGCTCGATTTTTTCGGGTAGATCTTTCGCCACATCGCGTTTCCTTCGGCGAAGCAGGAACGGCTGCAGCCGGCGCGCGAGGCGGCGTTGCACATCGGGCGCGGAACCACGCGCGATCGGTAACTCGTAGCGTTCACGGAAGTCGTTGCGATTTCCAAGATAGCCGGGCAACGCGAAGTTCATGATCGACCAGAGATCGCGCACCGAATTTTCCATCGGGGTACCAGTCAGCACGAAGCGGTGCTTCGCGGCGAGGGCGAACGCGGCCTGCGCGTTTTGTGTCTCCGGATTTTTGATGTGCTGCGCTTCATCGAGCACAACCGTCGAGAAATTGATGTCGCGTAGTCTGTCGATGTCGCGTCGCAGCAACGCGTAACTGGTTATGACGATGTCGACGTCCACGATCGATTTGAAGTGCATGACGCGATCGGCGCCTTCGAGCACGAGCGTCTTCAGTTCGGGAGTGAACTTCCGCGCTTCATTCTCCCAGTTCGTCACAAGCGATGTTGGGCAGACGACCAGCGCAGCGCCATCGCCCTGGTGCGCGCGAAGAAACGCCAGCATCTGCACTGTTTTACCAAGACCCATCTCGTCTGCGAGGATGCCGCCGAGATTGTTCGCCGCGAGACGCGCAAGCCAGTCGAATCCTACCAGTTGATACTCCCGCAATTTTTCCGCCAGCGCACCGAGTTTGGTTTTCGTATTCGAAGGCGCGTCGCGGCCGGTGATGAACTTCTTCAACGCTTCGCGACGATCAGCGACGGCGGAGCCAAGCTCACGCGCGGTCTGTTCCACAAACCCGGCATGGGCCCGATTGATGCGGTAAAGCCCGGGCTGCGTCTGCTCCGGATCGCAGTCGCGAATGACTTGCTCGAAATCTTCCAGGCCTGCGGTGTCGATCACCGCGAGGTTTCCATTTTTCAATCGCGTCTGCGGTTGGCCAGAGCGAAGCAGTCGCTGGATGTCGGCGTTTGAAAACACTTCCCCACCCGGCGTGGTGAGCGAGTAACGCACCTCGAACCAATCCTGACCTGAACCGACGATCTCAAGCTTCGGCGTGACGCGTTCGATCTGGCCGGTCCATTTCTCCACCTGCGCACTAAGCATAACCTTCCAGTCGCGCTGCAGCCTCGGGTAATCCGTTGCGAAAAATCGGACCACGTTGACCTGTCCGTGCAACACGAAACCGCCGCTGTCCGTTCGGGCGAACCCAATTTGTTCGAGCCGCGCGACCGCTGCGTTCTCTGCATTGAGATTCCGTATCAGCACTCGATCCACTTTGTGTCGATCGCGAAAGACGAATTGATCCTGCGCGTTGGCCAATGCTTTGATCGGCGTGCGGTCCCCGTAAATGCACATCAAATCACCTGTGACGCTGGAGAGCGTGCCGGCCAGCCGTAGCTCGAAGAGTGGCTGCGCCGTTGCGATTTCCGGAAGACGAATCCCTTCGCCGGCGCGCACATCGAATGCATCGCGAAACCGAGGCAGATCGAACGCAAGGAAACGTAAAGCGGCATCGCCATCGAGTAGTAGCGGCCGCTCGATCAGGTGCGTCGAACCTGGCGGCAACCCTTCGCCGCAGCGGATGAACTCGTTGTTCTGCAACAGCCACGCATCGGTCGCGTTCCAAAGAAGGAGCGCTTTCCCCTCCTTCTCGTGCTCGGTTTTTCTTTTCTGCTTTGGCGGAAGATTACATCTCACCGCGATACTCCCCTCGCGGGGCGACTCGACCAGAAGCTCGGGGCGCAGCACGGCCCAGGAGATCGTCGCTTTAGTCGCTTTGCCGAAAGTAACACGTGAATGATTCTGCAAGGCCGGGAGCAGCCGCAGGAATGCGTCGCGCGCCAGGATCGCCAGACCGCTCTCGAAGATCGCCGGGACCGCGCGCAAAGCGTCCACCAGCACCAGATCGGCAGCGTCGACCGCGAACGTATCGTTCTTTTTGAGCGCGGAGACCAGCGTGCGGCTTCGAGAAACTTCCGCTTCAACGACGATCATGACTTGCCCTTTCTGCCATGCGACCGTGAAGTTCGGCGGCAGGATCATGTGCAATGTCGTTAGGGCTGCGCCAGCCGAACCGGCCACAACGAATTGCGGACCTGCCGGAGCATCGGGCATTCTCCGCTCGTTAGGCACTGCGACTATATCGGCCGGCGGCTTCAGGTACGCCAGGCCTACCGCGACGGAATGCGCACAAATTTTCCCGGCCGAACGAGACTCCCAACAACTGCAAATATTCTCCACGTCGATGAAGCTGTTGATTCGCAGGCCCGAGCGATAATTTTTCATGCCTTCGCGCACGTAACCGCTCAACAGCGGCGCCTCATATTTAGCCTCAGAGACGCGGCCGCTCTTTAGCAGGTCGCGTGCAGGCTTCATCGCCTGCCAGCCCCCTGCATTGAGGAGAAGTTTCTCGGTAATCGGGATTTCGCTCACGCGCGAGCAACGTCGCGCATTCTGGGCGTTTGCGAAAATCCGCGCGCGTCATGCACAACAAGTTGCGCTCCGTTCGTCCCAGCGGTCTCTTGGCGAACATGCCGGCGCCGAGAGCCAAGAAACCGAAAGCAAAGAAATCGAAAGCTAAACGTCCCTGGAAAAAATGGATGCTGATCCTGTTCGTGGTTTTCCTTCTCATCCCGGCAATGCAGGTGGCGATGGTGCGATTTATTAATCCTCCGTGGACGCTGCCGATGTGGCTCGAGAAGACTGGCGCGATGTTCTCGAGCGGCCCTAAGCGTCCAATCCTGTACCACTGGATCGATCTGCCGCAGATTCCGGAGATGTTCTTGGAGCACCTTTGGATTTCGGAAGATCAGCGATTCTTCCAGCACGCTGGTTTTGACTGGAAGGAAATGGACATCGCGCTGAAAAAAGCGAAGCGAAAAGGGAAACCCGTTCGCGGAGCGTCCACGATCACGAACCAATGCGCCCGGTCGATCTTCCTCTGGCAGGGACGCTCCTGGATCAGGAAAGGATTGGAGTCGTATTACACGATCTGGATGGAGGCGCTGTTGCCGAAGCGGCGCATCATGGAGCTGTATGCAAACGTGATCGAAATAGGGCGCGGGATCTATGGCGTCGAAGCGGCCTCACAGCATTATTTCGGCGTCAGTGCGAGCGGCCTAACGAGAGAGCAGTCTGCAATGCTGGCGGCGGTACTGCCGAATCCTAAAGGCTGGGATCCAACCAAACCAAGCAGGATGTTGCGATGGCGTCAGCGCAGCATTCTGCAACGTGAACGGAACGCAAATTTCCCCGAGCGACTACTTCGGTAAACCATCCGTTAAGCTGACTGCATCTAACGTCGAAGGTCCGGCTTTCGCACTTCGGCGTTCCGCCTTTTTGAAATTCGTTCGCTGCCCTCGTCGCTTTACCTTCTGTGTCGCGCGTTCCGGGCACTTCATTCTTCTGACTTCGAAGTTTCCGATCTCACCACTCGTCACCTCACTCACGGCCAATATGTTCCTTCTTTGTTTCTCGCTACTTCGAGTTCGCGATCCGCAGCAGCACGTCGGCATGACACGGCTCGTCCAGTGCGCACCAGCAGGCGAGATCTTTGCCGTGTAAGCAGTGTCGGATGTCGCGCTCGCTGAAATTATCAGCCAGGTGCTGCTCGTATAATTCGACAGCTTTTTCCGCCGTGAGCGTTTCGCCGTTCATCAGTTGTGAGCCCACCACGTACGGATTTCCCCAAACAGTCGGTCGGCCGACGTAGATGGTGTTCGCCGGCATTTTCCAGCCTTTCGAGCGGCTGCGCTGGATTCGCTTCGGCTTGCTCATGCGGACTGCAAAATCTCGCGTCGCTCTTCCGTTCCGCAAACAACGTCCTTAGCGCTCTTCCCTTCGGCAATCGGACGGCTCTGAATTCAATCTTAAGCGTTGGACGCCTGCTCGCGATCATCCAGTTCGGTGTTTGCTGCCTCTTTGTTTGCGGGATTCTAACCCCGCGACCGCGGCTGAGGGTGACGCGATCCGAGATAGCGATTCACGAACTTGGCCACCACCGTCATCACAATCAGTCGAAAAATCCACCGCATCATACAACAGGATCGAAACTCGCCTGTCCGCGGGCCGTGCTGAAATCAATTCGAGCGGCCTGAAAACTCCAACGCGTGCATCATTAGCGCACGATGGTGCTGAGGTCGCTATGTCAGACGAGTGCATCCAGTTAAGTCGCAGCGCGGCGATTGTGATAGCGAGCTCTGACCCGTTTTCACTTTCTGAATGGCCTGTGCAAGATCGAAGAGTTGACGGTCAACTTTGAATCTATTGGGGATGCGCGGAGCATCTCATCAAAGATGAAAATGAACATTGCGGTAGCATTCGTCGCGACGGCGATGTCCGCGCTTGGAGCCGCGAGCGCGCTAGCGTCGGACAATCTGACTGGCGATTGCCGGATCGGCACATACCACCTTGAAGACGGCACCAATCTCGATATTGGAGCGACGGAAGGTCAGAATCTGCGGTGGCGGCGTGTGGACGGCACCACAGGAAAGCTGACCAAAGAGAGCGACGGCAGCTGGACCAGCACCCTCGGCTGGACAAAACGCCCCGATGGAAAGCATGTCTCCTTCTCTGATTGCGCCAGCGGCGAAATCAGTTTCGATGGTGTAACGGGCAAGCGAATCGCCTTCGATGTGACGGAGACAAAATTTCAAGGCGCCGGCGTCAGTTTGGCGGGTCGCCTCGTTATGCCGAAGGGCAGCAGTCGCGTACCCATTGTCGTTCTGATTCACGGATCGGAGCACGATTCGGCGCGCGATTTCAATGCGTTGCAACGCCAGTTCCCGGCGGAAGGCATTGGCGCATTCGTTTATGACAAGCGCGGCACCGGCGCGTCGACGGGACGCTACACGCAAGATTACCTGTTGCTCGCCGACGACGCGATCGCAGCGGTGCATGAGGCAAAACGCCTGGGAGGCAGCCGTGTGGGCAGGATCGGTTACCAAGCCCCGAGCCAGGGCGGCTGGGTCGCTCCCCTGGCGGCGAAGATTGAGCCGGTCGATTTCCTCATCGTAGGATTCGGATTGGCAGTGTCGCCCCTCGATGAGGACCGGGAGGCGATTGCTCTGGACGTAACGCGCCACGGCTATGGCTCGGATGTGATGGCCAAAGCAATGGAAGTCGCCGATGCGACCGCCGCCATTCTGCTCAGCGATTTCCGCGAGGGCTACGACAAGCTCGACGCAATCCGTGCCCGATACACGAACGAACCATGGTTTAAGTATATTCATGGCGA
>JAICUQ010000106.1 GCA_025935755.1 Chthoniobacterales bacterium
ACTGATTCGCATCTTTGGGCGGATACGTTTGATCGCAAACTCACTGACATCTTTTCAGTGGAGAGTGACATCGCAAGGGCCATCGCCGAACAATTGCGAGCCCACCTTACTGGGCAGGAAGAAAAAGTCATCGCTTTGAAGCCGACAGATAACCCTGAGGCCTACGACGCCTATTTACGTGGGCTCGCCTATACACTAAAAGCGGCGACCACGTCCGCTACAACCCTTGGCGCACAGAAGTATCTTAGAGAAGCAGTGCGGTTGGATCCGAAGTTTGCTCTCGGTTGGGCTCTGCTCGCTTATGTCGATGCGTTCAGTTATCTGTCATCCAATACTCAACCCACCGACGCTCTCCGGGAGGAGGCACGTCAGGCAGCCGAAACTGCGCTCACCCTTCAACCGAACCTGGGCGAAGGGCTGCTCGCACAAGGATACTACCACTATGCTTTTCTAAACGACTACGACACCGCGGTGCTGTATTTTGAGCAGGCACATCAATTCTTGCCAAATAGCAGCCGGATTCCCGAGTCACTGGCCTACGTAGCGCGCAGGAGAGGCCAATGGGATCAGAGCGATTCTTACTTCCAAGAGGCAGAGCGGCTCGACCCCCGCAACATCAGCCTTCTCACGCAACATGCGCTTTTGTACATCGAACTTCGACGTTTCACTGATGCGCTACGAAAGCTTGATGAGGTTCTAAATATTACACCAGATGACATAGATACCCTCGCGACGAAGGCGACTATCGCACAAGCTCAGGGCGACCTCCCGCAAGCATCCGCGATTCTAGCCCCGCTTCGCCCTGGGGCAGACCAATCCGAGACACTTAAAGCGCAGATTTATCAAGCAATCCTGGAGCGGCGCGCCACACAAATGATCGGGCGTCTGAGGGAAATTTTGGCGAAACCTGATCCAGCTTTGGGCTATATTAACGGCGAACTGCGTTTTTGGTTGGGGTGGGCACAGCAAGTTGGCGGCGATCAAGCTGGCGCGCAACAAAGCTGGCAACAGGCCCGCAGCGAACTCGAAGCCTTCCTCAAAGTGCAACCGGAAAATTATGCGCTACTTGGCGATCTCGCGCTTACCAATATGGCATTGGGCGATCAGGCTGCTGCATTGGCTTTTTCGGATCGAGTTGCAGCCGCAATACCGGTTGAGAAGGATGCGCTGCGCGGTCCGCTTTCCACGGAGGTTTTTGCTCGTGTGATGGCACGCACGACAAACCGGGACCGCGCCATTCTCGCACTCCAGAAACTGCTCTCAATACCCTACGATGGCTCACTGGTGTCAGGCGTTCCGCTTACACCTGCGCTGCTGCGGCTTGATCCAATGTTCGATTCGCTGCGGAATGATCCGCGTTTCGATAAACTCGTTGCTTCCCACGTACCGGTTGATGCGAAGCAATGATGGCTGCCTTGTTTAACCTTCAAAGCGGCGATACAAATATTCCTTGAGCAAAACGCGACGGAAAGCATCAGTACTCGCGAATCCTAAGTTGTGCGCGTAGCTGTTCATATCGTCAGGCACTGGTTGGTATCGAAGTTTTTCGAAATACCATTGCAGCAATTCCTTCTCCGTCAGGTTCGCATTTTCCAGACAAGGATTTTTCAATCCGACCGATTCGAGTAAGCGGTCCTTCGCGACAGCGCGCTTGACCAATCGAGAATACTCGCCGGAGAGGCGAAGTTGTTCTGGCAGGCAGCTAGTGGATACAAGCTGCGCGCGTTCCTGAACCCACCTCACGCGCGCCTCGTCTATCATCAGCGCATCGAACTGATGATAGTTCAAATCGTTGTCATTCATCCACTGCTTAATTGATTCCTCGTCGACGAGGCCGCGCTCTCGTCGAAAAGCAGTTTCTGTCCTTCTCCTATGTTCGTTGCTGACAGCCATTCCCGCGCGCTCGGACTCCCGAATAGCGAAGAACCGTTCCAGTGCCATCAGGCTGTGCTGCTGATACTGTTCGCCATCCAGTCTGAGTTCATCCAACAGCAGCTCCAGACCAACTACGCTCCGTTTATCATTTGAATCCAATCGGAGTTCGCCACACTGGCGCCGAGCAGTTTCCCACATCGCAGTATGCTCGAAACAGTAGGAAACCGTCTTTGGCTTCAGTCCTTGTTCCAGTCGCTGGGCCATTAGCCTCAGCATCTCGACGGCGTCTTCCCGTTTTTGGTTCACATGATTCTGCGGCAACCATTGTGTGAGCCGACTCAATTCGGCTTTCGGTAGTCCACACTCCGAGGCACAACGAAGCAACAGTGTATAGTTCCGATCGGGATAAAACAGTTCTTTAGCGATCTTTTCCAGCGCTGCTCCCAACCTCGCTGAAATCACGCCGAGTAACTCTGCTCTCCGCAAAGTTTGACGGATGTTAACCATCGCCTCGGAAGCGGCTAGAAATCCGGTCTGGGGATCGCCGTGAGCAATGGCGACTTCATCGTCATCTTCCAGTACTCCATCGCGATACCACTTGAAAATTATTCCTACACCTTCCATGCCGAAGGCAGCCAGCTCGGCCGCACGAAGCGCACCGATGCTGGCACTGCCGAATACGTGGATTCCGCGACTCATTGCCCATAAGATCTCTTTGTGCCGCACCGTGGGCACAGATTGGAAGTAACCGTCAATGATTCCGATTGCCTGAGGACGCTGCAGTGTAACTCGGCAGACATCGCCTTCAGCCGCAGGCGGCAAATATATCGCATCAAGTTCGCGATTTGCCTCCGATGCAGAAATCGTGGGACCCGTGAATACGTAGACACTCACGCTCTACCTTGAATAGCTGCCCGCCCCCGTCGGCCTGGGACGTATGCTGGCTCGAGCATTGGCTCTAGACCGGGAACAATCACTCTGACGACTGGTAGCCCGAATATTTTTTTTGTAAGGTCAACGACCACCACTCGTCGGATGCCGGCCCTTCTAATGCATTTTAGTTCCCAGTCGACATCCTCTTCAAAAGTTTCGCCAGCGCATGTAGGGATGTCACGAAAGCGTCGCGTTGGCCGTGAAGCCGAGACGCGATGTAAAATCGCTCCTACTACATCTGGATCCAATAATTGTTCATACTCATCGATTCGAAAGTCGTCGCGCAATCCCGATATTAGGGTCAGCCGAACCTGTGCTGCCTCTGTCAGAGCTCTCAAGAGCGCGACCTCGCGGGCCGGGTGGCAGCCATAACCGGATGCCACGGCTGGGTGCCACATCGCTTTGTCTTCTTTGGGAACGATCAAGCAGGCAAATGCTGCAATCCCGATATCGCTAGTGATGTCCCAAGCGACAACAATTAAACCAGCCCGCTCAAGTTTACGGACAACGTTCTGGCACATCGCATCGTCCACGCTTGCTAACTCAAGCCGATTTTTATCAAGCCTTTCTTGATCACAACATTTCCATAAGGCGGTAGCATCGCGCTCCACGACCTCGCAAATACCATGACTGATTGCTTCAATTGTGGCGTTACCTGAAGCCAAACCATTTGAAGTGGCTGTGAAGCATCCATGACCGTCCGGCAGTGGCGTCGTATAATTCGTGTGAACCATTTCGTACGGCACGAACACGTTTTCTTCGTTCAAGAGATCTCGTCCTTCGCACCACAAGAGCCGTAGATTCGGATGAAAACGCGAGTCAGAATCATGCGGTAGCTCGTCAACATCCACCACATTGTATTGGTACCGGATTTCTTCATACGTGGCCAAGCGGAGTGGCAACGTTATCGTCTCAGCATGGTAGAGTTCAGCCGCCTCCATCAACCCAGACACGCGAGCGCTCGCCAGATCGATTCCTTTTCCTTGGGAAACTGCTACGGATCGGGAATTAGGCCTACACACCATGACGACCGGAACGCTTACTGCGTCCAACCCCGTCACGTTGGCCACCCGTGTGATTCCCATCACTGGCGCCAGCCTCAGCACGCGTTTTAACGTATGGTCGAGGCTTTGTGATCGATGGGTCCCTTTTCGTATGGCTTTAGGGGTTGATGTAGTAGGGGAAGGCGATTCGAGACAATGAACGTGTTGGAGCACAGTCGGCATTTGCCGCATCGGTAATGTGCGTGCGCGTTACCGCTTTCCGCCTCGTGAGAGGATCATTGATGTCAATCTAGAATTCCGCGTACTCTGACTCTCACCCCTGAGCCATGGGGCTGCAGGTATGGCGCCAATGCTGTTCCGACGCCGTCTTCAGCGTCGTCTAGAGAATTGTTAACTTCTTGAACAACGGTCGAGGGAATATTGGGATTCCCATCGATTGGGATCGTCTCATCTTTGGCCACGGCGTACAATTTATTGTCTGCGGCACGCACTAGAGTGTATTTCTTCGGGAGTAGATCAGCCATAGTTGTGTTTCCTTTCTAGTTCTCTTTCGTTGGGCTTCGCGGTGTTTTATCATGTTCATTGGCGCCGTCCAAGCATTTAGTTCTGAAGTCGAACCATCCGTCGGAACAGTGCCCAGCGACGAGTTGCTCAGCTGAGGATTTTCAGATCAGCGGACGCGGAAGCGGACGTCTCTGATGGTTTTGGTGCCGAAGCGCAGCTTCAGTTTTCGAAGGATCTCGGGCTTGGACATTTGACCGGGCAACAGGCTCGGATGGTCATGCCATCGCGTGATCGCCCCGGCGCCGGCGATGTCGATAAATCCGGCGTTGCCGAGATCAGTTCAAAACATCGCCATAAATTTCTAGTGATTGCCCTCGGATGTTCAATTGCCGAGACCCTTCAGTTCCCAATCTTTTCAGGTCCAACAAGCGAACTACACAGCAAAGAACCGGCACTTTCCGTCAAATCCTTTCAGCTCGAATTCACCGAGCAGACGCGTTGTAGCGAGTCCACCCAGATTTGCGTGCGCGGTTTCGCTAATGCAGCAGAGTTCGCCTAACGAGCCGGCCAGTCTCTCGAGCCGGAATACCAAATTCACTTCGTCCCCCATCAAACTTTCTTCGCCCATTGATGCGACTCCGCCAATCGCTACCGGGCCGAAATGAACAACGAGTCGAAACTTCGGCCACCCTTTTTGCTGCAATTCTTTCAACGCGGAGATCACGGCCATCATCTGTGTCGGAGTCGTCGCGGCGGCAGGCCAGTAGGCAAGGAAACCGTCGCCCAGGTATTTGTTAATTGTCCCGTTCTGGTTCTCGATGATCTCCTTGCAACTAAAAATCCATGCACCGAGAAGAACATCCAAGTCCTCGGTCTGCATGTGACGAATGAGAGGTGTGAAATCGCGGATATCTGTGACGAGAAGCCAGCAGGGAATTTTCTCAATCTTGCGCAGGGTGCGCTGCATCAGCTCGGTTTTGTACTCCTGCGAGACGGCAATCGGTTGCCGGAACGTGAAAACCTGATCGCCAATCGTGATGCGATCGCCGTCACCTAAACGGATCGGATGCTTGATCCGCCGCTTATTCAAAAAAGTCCCGTTACTGCTTCCGAAATCGATCAACCAAAGTTCACCAATATTTTGCAGGTGAATGACAGCATGCCGCCGCGACACTTTGGGCGAGTCCAGCACAATCGCATTGGCAGCGGTTCGTCCGAGCGAGCAGCTGCCCCGGATCGGATAAAGCGTACCATTGACTGCCTCTAACCAGGCATCTGCTTCCGGGGGTGCGTTCACGGCACCGAAAGTGTATCAAATCTGACAAGAGGGGCAAAAAGTTGCGGATCCACGCTTGCCTACGAACGAACAGAGGTCCAGGTGAGAGCGCTCGTCTCGACGTTTCACCTTCTTTTCGGTGCTAATGCTGTATACTTGGCCAACGTGAGTGGCGAACCCCAAGGCGATGTCATGGCCGCGACTTCGCGCGAGGTTGCAACCGGACAGAAGGTCTTCGGCCGCTACACGTTGATCAAGGTGCTGGGACGAGGTGGAATGGGCATCGTCTGGCTTGCGCGGGATGAGGAACTCGAGCGTAACGTCGCCTTGAAATTTCTTCCCGACTTGATGATTCGCGATCGCGCCGCGTTTAATCAGCTGAAGCGGGAAACAAAACGTTGCCTCGATTTAACGCATCCGCACATCGTCCGGATCCATGATTTCGTACACGATCAACGGTCCGGTTCTATTTCAATGGAGTACATCGATGGCGAAACGCTATCGAATTTGAGAGCTGAGAAAGAGTCCAGTGTGTTCGCGCCAGAGGAGATCGCTACGTGGATAACTCAGCTTTGTGACGCTCTCGATTACGCCCACAATCACGCGGGTGTTATCCATTGTGATTTGAAACCCGCGAATCTGATGGTGAATCAACGCGGGGATCTAAAGATAACAGACTTCGGTATAGCTCGACAACTGACAGATTCGGTTAGCCGATTGACACTCGAGCAAGGGCGAAGCGGCACGCTCGTGTATATGAGTCCTAAACAACTCAATGGCGAGGCTTGCACGCATCTCGACGATATATACTCATTAGGCGCGAGCATCTACGAGCTGCTTACGAGCAAGCCGCCGTTCTATTCCGGCAATATCGACCGGCAGATTTGTGAAAGAGTTGCTCCGTCGATGACGGAGCGGCGAAAAGAACTAAATATCGAGCCGGCGTTCGTTACACAAGAGTGGGAAGACACAGTGGCGGCTTGCCTCTCAAAAGATCCGTCTCGCCGGCCACAATCGGCAGGTGAAGTTGCGCAGCGGCTACAACTCGGAGCAGGACAACTGCGCATAAGGAGACGTTTTGACACAAGGCCCAATAAGAAAACGCTCCTTATCGGCGGGATCGCAGCAATCTGCATCTTTGCTCTTATCGGATGGTACGGCCTATCAAGATGGCGAACCAATCCGTCCGCGCCGGGCCCTGCGATTGCCGAAAAATCAATCGCCGTCTTACCTTTTGAAAATCGAAGCGAAGAAAAGGCCAACGCCTATTTTGCCGAAGGTATTCAGGATGAGATTCTGACCCGTTTATCCAAGATTGCTGATTTGAAGGTGATCTCGCGGACATCGACGCAGCATTACAAAAGCGCGCCAGAAAATTTGCCTGAAATCGCGAAACAACTCGGGGTAGCCCACATTCTGGAAGGTAGCGTGCAGAGAAGTGGCGACGCGGTGCGGGTGAACGTGCAACTGATCAACGCTGCCAGCGATTCTCATCTTTGGGCTGAAACTTTCGATCGCAAGCTGACCGATATCTTTTCTGTTGAGAGCGATGTCGCTAAAGCCATCGCTGATCAATTACGGGCGAGACTCTCGGGCCGGGAAGCACAAGAAATCGCTGCCAAACCGACCGACAATCCTGAAGCTTACGATGCCTACCTGCGTGGGCTTGCTTATACACTCAAGACCGTCGATACGCCTGCCAATGCCGAAGCCGCGCAGGAGTACCTGAGAAAAGCGGTTCGCCTGGACCCTAAATTCGCTCTTGCCTGGGCGCTGCTGTCATATGTTGATGCGGCCAGTTACCGCAACCAGGCTCTTCAACCAACGATATCCCTCCGTGAAGAGGCACGGGACGCAGCCGAAACTGGCCTCAGTCTTCAGCCCAATCTCGGCGAGGCACTGCATGCCAAAGGATATTACCACTACGCCTGCCTGAAGGACTACGACACTGCGGCACGTTTCTTTGAGCAGGCACGTCAGGTCCTTCCGAATAGCAGCAGGACTCTTGAATCGCTGGCCTATTTAGAGCGAAGACGAGGCCAATGGGAGCGCAGCGAGTCGTACTTCAACGAAGCCGAGCGGCTCGACCCGCGCAATCTTCACCTGCTCACACAGCACGCGATTACCTATATTCACTATCGTCACTTACCCGAAGCCTTACGAAAGGCGGATCAAGTTCTCAATATCTCACCAGATGACATAGATACTATCGCGCTAAAGGCGGCGATCGCACAAGCCAACGGGGATCTGCCGCGTGCTGCTGCGCTACTCGCTCCGCTCCATCCGAACGCCGACAATCCCGACGCGTTGGGGACACAAGTGTACCAAGCCATCTTGGAGCGCCGCCCTGCATTGGTCATCCCGCGCCTAAAGGAAATACTTGCCACACCCGAACCATTGGGTTTTTCCAATGGCCAGCTGCGTTTTTTGTTAGGATGGGCGCTGGAAGTCGGCGGCGACCATGCCGCCGCCCAAGCAAGTTGGCAACAAGCGCGCAGCGAAATGGAATCTTTCCTCAAACAACAGCCGGAAAATTATTACCTCATTGGATATCTCGCGCTCGTCAACATGGGTCTAGGTGACAAGGCTACCGCGTTGGCTCTGTCGGAGCGGGCTATGGCCGCGAATCCGATCGAGAAAGACCCGTTGACCGGTCCTTGGTCGCTTGAGATCCTCGCGAGGGTAGCGGCGCAAATGGGAGAGTCCGATCGCGCCATTGCCGCTTTGCAGAAACTGCTTTCAATGCCGTACGCCGGCTCATTGAATACGATTATGCCACTCACGCCCGCACTGCTCCAGCTGGATCCGATGTTCGATCCCCTTCGGAATGACCCGAGGTTCCAGAAACTCGTCGCCTCGCCCGTGCCGAAGTAAACTGCTCCGACACTAGCTCACCACACGACACACGTTGAGCCCTCCAACCAGTCGCAATAGTTCGTACCGCGACTGGAGTGAATCCCGCTACGACCCAAACACTAAACGTATCGCATCAATACCGCGTCGGCGGCGGACCTGGAGGCGGCGGTCCCGGCGGCGGTGGTCCTGGCGGTCGCGGTCCCGGCGATGGCGGTCCTGGTGGGGGCGGACCCGGCGGCGGCGGACCTGGAGGCGGCGGTCCTGGCGGGTTTGTATTTTGTGTCATACACGGCATGTCACTTATCCTCTACTTTAATGTCAAGCCTCCTTTTAGGTTAACTAAGATATGGCTGCGGCCTAACACGAAACGTTACAAGCCGTCCGTTATCCGGCGCGAATCGCTGCGCGATGTCCTGCCGGGCGTCTTAGACGGGGCCAGTTCCCGGAGGACCGTCAAATTTGCATAGACATGCACCTGCGCAATTGAAAGGCGGGCTGCAGGCGCAATTCTTTCGACTTCATCGAGGCCGCATCCCGGGAATATTGTCCGTTCAAATGTAGTAACTGCGGGATGGCCGCTCAGGTTGGCCCAAAGATCGAACTACGTTTGCGCCGAATGATCATGATTGCCACGCCGTTTTTGCGCGACCGGCGAGGCGTCATTTGCGAATGGATGCGCGAGCGGTTTTTTGTCTTTGGCCGTCTGCGGGTAATGCTTCTGCCAGCGTTGTGCAACCACCTCCGGCTCCCCGTTTTCGAGCCCTGACAGAAACCGATGCCTGCTGTCAGACCATTCTCGAAATTTATTTTCCAATCCCTCAACCGCGTCGAGCATACAAAATTCGCCGCGGAACCTCTCAAGCGCGCCTCTTTGGATCGGAAAGAACAGGCAGATGGGCTCGCCGATCGCGAACTCGACGGTGCATGCTCTCGTAAAGCGCCAGTTCATCGTGAATGTTGAATGAGCCCAGTCTGTTTCAACAATGCCATCTAGAGCTACGATCCCGTCTTTCGGACTGTTCGTGGGACCACGGACCATCAAATTCCAGCCATCGGGTGTCTTGAAGAGGAATGGGATTTTAAAAGTCAGCACGCCTTCGCCAAAGTGAGAGCGGCAATGCAGAAGTCCATTCCCCTCCAGGCTTTCGACATGCAACCCCTCAGGTGTCGAGGTGCCATTCCAACTGGCGCGGACGTGATGCGTAGATAGAATTTCCCAGCCGTACTGATTCGCCATGACCAATGGGAGGCATCGATAGGGAGACCTCTCCTCGGCATCTTCCATCCACCTGCGTTTGCGGGGTGCAGGGCGTATTGGAGCGGAGTCATTCTCGTATACTTGATAGGCAATTATTTTCTGGAGTGTTTCTCCTGGAAGACAGTCTGCTTCGCGTCCTGAAGATGTCTTCATGCCATTTTAGGATCTTTTAAAGCTAGTTACAGATGTTGAAAGAGTTCAAACCTGCATGGCGTTTGCTGAACTCAGTGTAAACCACAGTGGCAGAGAATATCGTTTCCCGGAAAGAACATTTGGGACTGCATGCACGAACTTGTGATTGCTAGGAAACCCAACAAATAAACCGGGCTTCGGGATGATCACGACGTCGCGATCCGGAAAAACCAATTCACCTCCTGTAAAGTCGTCATTCAGATAAACAAGCCCCGTGTAATCTCGCTGGGGCGTGTGGTTCGGTAGCCATTGCCCGTTTTCTCTTCGTGCATTGTCTGCGTGTGGAATATGCGAATCCCCTGGCAATAAACATGCGAGGAACACCGAATCGACAAATAGTTCGGGCGTACGAAGACCCTCCTCGATCTTTTCTTTGCATCGCAAAGTGACATCATATACCCACCTGGCTGACTCGCTGTTTACATCTCGCAGCGTGTAATAATGGAGAAGGAGCCGACCACTGGAATCTCGCTGAAGCGACAGCTCGGAATAGCGATCGTAAAGGTCGATTAGGAATGCGCATTCCTTTAAACTGAGAGTATCCTCTAAAACCAAGATCTTACTTAGAGGTTCTTTTCGCGCCACAGATACCATGGTTGAGGTCTCACGCAGTCCAGTCAGAGTTCTAGCAGAAACAACAGATCATTGAAAAGGAGAACCCCCACGACGTTGGCTATCTTTTCAGCCGACGCGGAATCGAACGTCGCGGATGGTTTTGGTGCCGAAGCGCAGCTTCAGTTTTCGAAGGATCTCGGATTTGGAGATTTGTTCTAGCTCGTAATGCAAGGCGGGTTGAAGGACGCGGACGTAAAGGATTGCTTCGCGCAGTGCGACTGGTGTCGAATGTGCGGCGATGAAGTCGCCGACGATTTTTGACCAGGCGTCGATCACTTCGGTTTCACGGAGGCGTTCGCGGAGGCCGAGGCGTTGCATCAGTCTCGGCATCACGTCGGACGTTGATTGCCACCGGTCACCTTGCACTTTTCGTTCGGGCAAACCGCGCCATTCAGCGATTACAGCGGCACGAAGCGAAGCGTTCATAGAGCGATGGAGGGTTGGAGGGTTGGCGGATAGGTCCAGAATAGATACGGACGTTTGAATGGACAACTCTAAGCCGATACTTTCGGCGCTCGCGTCGACAAATACCTGTTAATGCCCGCGGCGGCATTGCGGCTCTCCCGTACGGCCCGCACCACCAGGTCCGGGCCGCGAACGAGGTCGCCATCGGCGAACACCCTGGCCACACTGGTCATTTGGTTTTCGTCGACCATAACGACGCCCCATTTATTGACCTCGATCTTATCAGGTTGCCGGCGGCAAAGATCCGGAGGGGATCAAATCCGTAGGCAATCAGAACGACATCGATCGGCAGATTGAACTCGGAGCCTGGAATAGGCCGCGGTTTCCTACGGCCCTTCGCGTCAGCCTCGCCTAATTCCATGCGCACAAATCGCCCTTCGCAAACTTGGCCGCCGGTGTTCCCGGACAAAGAGATTGCGTTGGTCAGAAACATGAACTCGGCGCCTTCCTCCCCTGAGTTCAGGTATTCGCGCCGGCTGCCCGGCATGTTCTCGAGGTCGCCTCGATAAACGCAAATCGCCCGATCAGCGCCAGAACGGATCGCGGTCCGCAAACAATCCATGGCCGTATCGCCGCCGCCCAAGACCGCGACGCGTTTGCCACGCACGTCAATTGCCCTGTCTTCCGATGTTCCGAGATTTTTTTTGAATCAGGCGAGTTCCTCGTGTGCGAACGCGTACTCATTAATGAACTTTTCGACCGCACCAATCGATACCGCCTCTGAACGCGCATTGAGAATGCAAGCGCTTTCGCACAAGCGGTCCCGCGGGCATACCCGGCTGCAAATCTCAGGCATATTGCTGGTTGCCCGCGAGACCGCGGCTGCTTCGAGAAAGCGGCCTTCGGCAGTGAGTGCGAGCCATTCGGGGATCCGATTTGCTAACGGACAGCCGCTCTTAAACGCAAAGTGGATCGGCGCAATTGATGCACCGACTAGCTTTCGCGGGCGCGCGGTTGCTTCATCGAACACGCCGTAGATTTCGTCGAAGTCGCAGACGCGTTCAGTAGCAGCGCGCTTTGAAGGAGTTTCGCGTGCAATGTAACGCCAGTTGTGTTTCGCTGGCCACTTCGGCAAAGGGCTTTTCATTTACGCGATGATCACAGAACCCTGAAGCGTTGCCTACGCGCGCCTTGCCAAACGCCGTGCATTTATTGCCCAGAATAAAACAACGTCCTGCGATTAACGGGTGGGCGCCTGACCTGCAGCTAACGGCGTTGGAATCTCTGGCTGGTCGCCACGAGAAGGAACCCGCCTGGACGCGAAGCTGCGCCATCTGTCGAGCGGCATGGCAGCGATGGTCATTAATGCGAGTTGGCTGATCATGAATCCGATCAGCCATGGAAACGCTTTTTGCATGAAACCGTACGAATGCAGACCGACGCCGAGCATGTTCACGCCAAACCACGAGAAACTCGTCACGATGTTGCCGAAGAGCGCCATGATCATGAGGCCGCGTTGCCGGATGAATCCGCCCCAGCGCGCGTGCAAAATGATGGCGCACCAAAGAACGATTAGCACTGCGCCATTTTCTTTCGGATCCCAGCCCCAGAAACGTCCCCATGATTGATCGGCCCAGATCCCGCCGAGCACTGTGCCGACGAAACTGAACAGCGTAGCAAAACAAACAACGCCGTACGTCATACGGGCGAGCGAATCAGCAGTTTGCTTTTTCAAAGAGGTCGTGAACACCCCGCGCACGACATAAATAATTGCGAGCATACCGGCCAGGAACATCGCGGAATAACCGGTGGTAATCGCGACGACGTGTGTAGCCAGCCAGATATTGGTATCGAGCACGGCCTGCAACATCTCGAGCGTATCGCCGCTGCCTGCGAGATGATGCGCGATAATCAAGGTCACAAAACCAATCGCCCCC
>JAICUQ010000096.1 GCA_025935755.1 Chthoniobacterales bacterium
GCGATGGAGACAGGCTATGACTGGTTGCAAGTTTTTTAAGCGGCATTTGCATGGGCTAGGTGGTAGTTAGGTTGGTAAGGTTTTCTGGAGCGCAGGACTGCTACCAATCGACGAGTGAGGATGCGCATGAGATGGCTCAGGGCGGCCTCGTGGTGTTTGCCCTGGGCGCGTTTGCGCTGATAGAAGCTACGCAGCTCGGGATCGTTTTGGCTGGCACTGAAGGCGCACTGGAACAGAGTGGTGCGCAGGATTTCCACTCCGCGTTTGCTCATTTTGGTTTTTCCCTGCCATTGTCCGCTCTGGCGCACTCGCGGATCGTTGCCCATAAAGGCTTGAAGCCGGGCGGCGGCCTGACGATTGCTGCCAGCGTGTAAGATTTCGGTGGGTAAAAAGGCCAGCATTTTTGAGGCGTTGAGTGTTCCAAAGCCGGGGACGGATTCCACCAGTGCCTGAGTGTGAGGCTCTACACTCTGGGAAGTGAGCGTTACGATTTGGTGGTCCAGCTCACGCAAGCGTGTTTCCAGGGTATCAAGAGTTTGGAGCATGGCCACTAAGGCCGGGCTACTGGCCGCGGCGAGTTCCGGATCAGCTATGGATTCAGTAGCCAGCTTTTTGAGCTGCGCCGCCTTGGGACGCAACATCCAGTTTTTCTCCAGGCTGGAGCGGCGCATCCGTGCGATGGCGCAGGGAGTAGGAGCTTGGGCCAGCAACTGACGGATACCGACTCCGTCAATCTCCAGCAGGCTGCCTAGCTCCGGGAAGCTTAGGTCGAGCAGGCTGCGATAACTTTTCTTCAGATTGCTCAAGCTTTTGCGTAGTGCTTTGCGTACGCTGTGCAAACGTTGCAAGCACAGCTGCCGGGGTTTGAGAGTAAAGCGATACAGACTCAGAAGCTGCTGGCCGTGCAAGCGACCGAGGCCACAGAGTTGCCGTGCATCGATTGGATCGCTCTTGTTCTCACGGATGGAATTTCCAAGGGTGTAAAGCCGGCGCGCAATCAAGGGATTAATCACCACCACGCTGTAACCCGCGCGCATGAGCGCGGCCGACCAGTTGAGATGAAGCATGCCGGTGGCTTCTATGACGACCAGTAAGCTTTTCGGTTCGATCACCTGCTCGCGCAGTCGCACGAGCAGTTGGGTTAAACCAGCGGCATTTACCGGCAGATCTTTTTCGAACAGCAAAAGCTCCCGCTGCTCCATCGTGTCGCCGCTCAAAGCGGCGCGCACTTTGTGTTTGGCGATATCGATTCCAAGGATGTAGTTTTGTTTCATTGAGAGGTGCGGTTTTGAGTTTTGAACTAAATAATTGGCAGCCGATGGCTTTAGCTTATGGCCAGGTGAACGTTTCCCTTCCAGAGGTGCGTTTCAGGCGATCAAAGCTCATCGACAGTGCCGGTTAAAAGGATGGTCAGCCGGTCTCTTCTCCATCCAATGCTCTCGCTTAAAGCGGGGCATGGCGAACGGGCTAAGACTCGACCGACCAAAATGATTAAACCAGAATCGCCCTCTCAATTCACCCCCCAATGACTCAATCCAATCCACACCCCTCACATAAGCGAACTACGACGAAGCGGACGACGCAGTTTCTAAGAGGGAGTTTCTCAAGTGCATCGGCACATGCAAAAAGGAGGCGCGTGAGAGCAAACATTTTTTGCGAATGGCAGCCTGCGCTGTTCCCGAGCTGAAACTGGAAGCCCGCGAATTGTGGTTAGAGGCGCGGGCATTACACCTGATTTTTTGCAGAATTTGGAGAAGCGGAAAAAAGGAATGAAACTGAAAGAGCAACGGCGCCACGACTCGCTCTCGTCATTCGTGCTTCGTCATTCATTCGTCATCCGTCATTGGTCATTCGTCATTGTGCTGGCCTTCATCGCAGCCAGCGGCACCTCATTCGCGCAAAAGCGCCTTATCACCGAGAAAGATCTTTGGGATTTTGTGTGGATCGGTGATCCGCAAGTGTCACCGGATGGCTCCCGCGTGGCGTTTGTACGCATCACGGTTAACGACAAAAAGGAGGGTTATAACACTTCAATCTGGTCGGTTCCGATAGCCGGTGGCGAGGCGCAGCGTCAACTGACAACGGGCGAGCACGACACCACACCGCGCTGGTCTCCAGATGGAAAATTCCTGTTGTTCCTGCGCTCGACCGAAAAGAATGGCAAACCCGAGCCGCCGCAGCTCGCAATGCTGCCGATGGCTGGCGGCGACTCCTTTGTGTTTACAGAGCTGCCGAGAGGCGCTGGTAGTCCGGTCTGGGCGCCGGACGGAAAAAACATCGCCTTCACAAGTGAGACGAATGCGGAGGACCTTTCAAAACAGGAGAAGAAAAAAAGCGAAGAAAAATCCCAAAAGCCTGTAGCCGGAGCAGTTCAAGCGGGGTCACCGACCCCGGCTACAGCGGGCAAGTCGTCTGCCCCCACAGGTGAGCACGAGAGCGACGTGCGTGTGATCACGCGCGCTGTGTATCGACAGGACAATGAAGGTTACATCGATCCAAAACATCCGACGCATATCTGGATCGTGAGCGCTCCGCGGAGCGCTGAAGAAAAAGTGAAACCGCGCCAGCTCACTTCCGGCCGGTTTGATGAAGATAACGCGGTTTGGTCGAAGGACGGCTCGCAACTTTATTTCACCTCGAGCCGGATCGACGAACCCTATTATGAGTTACCGAGAACAGATCTTTACTCCGTACCGCTCGCCGGCGGCGGTCCGACCAAGATCACGACGATTGATCTGAACACACAATTTGGACCGGCTGGAGGCGCGTTGTCCCTCAGTCCAGATGGCAAACAAGTCGCATTCCTCGCCGCGACCAATCAACCGATCAATTCATATACTGAACCAGATCTGTGGGTGCTCGATCTCTCGCCGGACGCGAAACCGCGCAACCTCACCGCGAATTTTGATTTCGATATTGATGGATTCGTTATCGGTGACAGCGCTCCGCCACGCGCCGGCGGAGCAAACAAACCGGTGTGGACTCCAGATGGAAAAGGTCTGATCGCGGTTTATTCGAAGGAAGGAAACAGGAATCTCGGGCTGTTTGACGCCACTACAGCCGGCGCCGACCCCGGTAAAAACAGCCCGATGCAAGATCTGACTTCGGGAAATCATGGCGTGATGATTTTCCGCACCACGCCTGATGCTTCGAAACTGGTCTACGTCTTATCCACACCGACCAGCGTTAATGATCTTTTCGTTCTCGATCGCGCAACAGCAACTCCAAAGCAGTTAACGAAGGTAAATGACCAGCTCTTCTCGAAGTTGAATCTCACCGAGCCGGAAGAAATCTGGTACAACAGCTTTGATGGCAAACGCATCCAGGCATGGGTGCAAAAGCCGCCTGGCTTCGATGCGCATAAGAAGTATCCGCTGATTCTAAATATTCACGGCGGGCCACACGTTGCGTACGGTCACATTTTCGTTCATGAATTTCAGTGGATGGCAGCGAAGGGTTACGTGGTGCTCTATCCGAATCCGCGCGGCAGCACGAGTTACGGGCAGGAATTTGGCAATGTGATTCAATACCGTTATCCGGGCGACGATTACAAGGATCTGATGGCCGGCGTCGATGAATTGATAAAGCGCGGGTATGTTGATGACAAAAAACTTGGCGTGACCGGTGGAAGCGGGGGCGGATTGTTGACCAACTGGGTGGTTGGACAAACCGGGCGGTTTGCTGCGGCCGTGGCGCAGCGAGATATCGCCAGTTGGGAAAACTGGTGGTACACGGGAGACTTTACGCTGTTTCAGCCGAATTGGTTTCGTGCTCCGCCATTCGAAGATCCCGATGAATATCGGGCGCGATCACCAATCAGTTACGTCAGCAATGTGAAAACGCCGATGATGTTTATCCTTGGTGAAGCAGATTTTCGCACGCCGCCGGGTGCAGGCGGCGAACAAATGTTTCGTGCGCTGAAGTTCCGCAGAATTCCCACGGTGATGGTGCGTTTCCCTAACGAATCGCATGAGCTTTCCCGTTCCGGTCAGCCGTGGCATCGCGTGGAGCGGTTGCAGCACATCGTGGGGTGGTTTGATCACTGGCTGATGGGAGTTGGAAAGCCGGAGTACGAGATTACTTCGGAACAAGAGGTGCCGGCAAAACCGCGGCCGGCGGAAAAACCTCCGAAATAATCCAAAACTGTAGGGCGTCTGTGTCAGACGCCATCGCAGGGTTAGCAAAAATCGTGCGATTCGCTGCCGACGAGTCCTTCGCCTGCCTGGATAGCTTCGACTGCGGGCAGGTCAACGAGAGGTTTAATATCTCGCGCTTTGATTAACACAACACCGGTCTGACCTGACCTTCGATGAGAAGAAACAGCGGTGTCGTTGCTTTGAGCATTCTCAAGTTTGGCAGCACGATGAGACCAGACAATGGCGCTCACCTTCGAATGGGACGCGAATAAAGCGAGGACCAATCTGATTAAGCATGGTGTCAGTTTCGAAGAAGCTGCTACTGTTTTCGCCGATTTGCGCTCGTTAACGATTCCCGATCCTGTTCATTCGACAGTCGAACACCGTTTTGTCATACTGGGGATGTCGCATCGTGGGAAATTGCTGGTTGTCGTGCATACTGACCGAGGCGACAATATTCTGATCATCAGCGCGCGATGGGCGAGCAGACGAGAACGAAGCCGTTATGAAGAAAGCACGTAAAAAAGATACTGAGATGCTGCGCGAATACGATTTTTCGCCCGGCGTCCGTGGCAAATACGCTCGGGATTACGCAAAAGGCAGCAACGTCGTCGTCCTGGAGCCGGATGTGGCGAAAGTGTTTCCTAATGCTCAAGCGGTCAACACTTCTCTGCGCAGGCTGGCGGAGATCATCCGGCGCCAGAAGTCCGTCGCCGGGAAGTAGCAGCACGGCGTTTCGCAGCCGTAACGGATGCGAAGCAACGGCCGGGCTTTCCAACGCTCTACAATTTGTTTTGCTTGTAGGGCGTCTGTGTCAGACGCCATCGCAGGGTTAGTGGAAATCGTGCGATTCGCTGCCGACGAGTCCTTCGCCCGCCTGCATTGCTTCGACTGCGGGCAGGTGAACGAGAGGTTTAATATGTCGCGCTTTGATTAACACAACACCGTCTGAATTCTGTACCTGACCTTCGATGAGAAGAAAGGCCTCTTCAGTGATTACCAACCGAAACCGTTCGAACAAGTCCGGTTCGACAATCGCATTGGAAACGCCGGTCTCATCTTCAAGGCTGACAAAAACAAATCCTTTGGCCGTGCCGGGACGCTGACGGCAAATGACGTTACCGGCAATCTGAATGGTCGAACCGTGTCGTGCCTGACCCAGATCGATCGCACGCCAAATGCCTGGCAATTTTTCCCGCAACAGTTTCATCGGATGCGGTCCGGTAGTCAGGTTCATGGTTTCGTAATCCGCTTTCACGCGTTCGGGTAACGTCATCGGCAGAAGGGGAGCGCGGGCGCCTCGCCCGCCCTTTTCGGCGCCGTCGCCGAAAAGATGAGTGTCCCGCGAGGCGCGTGACACCGCCCCGAATGCTTTCGGGGGGCTCCCCAACAAATCATCGTGCAGGGTTTCTTCCACCCGCCACATGGCAGCACGGCGATGTTCGGCGAAACAATTGAGCGCGCCGAGTTCGGCTAACGCTCGCAATTCGGTCTTTGCGAGCGCTACACGCCGCTTGAAGTCGTCCAGCGATTTAAACGGTTTGTTCTGCCGTTGCCTAACGAGCTCTTCAGCGTGCTCCTGGCGCAATCCGTTTACCACACAAAATCCGAGACGCACTCCCGCGCCTGCGGGATCATCGACCACCGTGCAATGCCAATCGGATTGCAACACGCAAACCGGTTTGATGTTTACATTGTGTCGCTGTGCATCTTTGACAATGGTTGCCGGCGTGTAAAAACCCATCGGCTGATTGTTAATGAGGCTTGCATAAAATTCCGGCGCGCGATGCACTTTTAAATACGCGCTGCCATAAGCCAGAATGGCGAAGCTGATCGCATGCGACTCAGGAAAACCATAAAGCGCAAACGACGAAATGGACTGAATGATTTTATCGATCTTGTCGGGCGCGATGCCTTTGCGTTCCATGGCGGCCCGGAGTTTCACGCTCACTTTGCGCATCCGTTCTTCGGATCGATGGAAGCTCAATGCGCGCCGTAATTCCTCGGCTTCGTTGCCGGAAAAATCGGCCATGACCATGGCGATCTTGAGCATTTGTTCCTGGAACAACGGCACACCGAGTGTGCGTGCCAGCACCGGCTTCAGGCGATCGTCGAAATAGGTCACCTCTTCCTTACCAGCGCGGCGGGCGAGGTAAGGATGCACCATGTCGCCCTGGATTGGTCCCGGCCGGATGATTGCGACTTCGATCACCACGTCGTAAAAACATTTCGGTTTCATCCGGGGCAACGTGGCCATTTGTGCGCGGCTCTCGATTTGAAATACACCGATGGTGTCGGCGTGTTGCATCATCTCGAACGTCTTCTGGTCGTCTTTCGGAAGATGCGCCAGATCGAGCCCCGGTCTGTCGGGACGTTCCCGTTGCCTGCACAATTCAAATGCATCCTGCATCACCGACATCATGCCGAGGCCTAACAAGTCTACTTTGACGATGCCGAGGTCTTCGCAATCGTCTTTGTCCCATTGGGCGACAACCCGGCCCGGCATGGACGCATTTTCCAGCGGCACGAACGAACTGAGTTTGTTCTGGCAGATAATCATGCCTCCGGAATGCTGGCCGAGGTGTCGCGGTAAACCGTAAATCGCGTGATATAACCGGACGAATGCCGGCATCCGCGGATGATGTTTCGGCAGACCGGCAGCTTCGATCTGCGTTTCCAATTCCATCGTGTGCGGAAAATCGCCGCTGGCAAACAGGTGCGAGAACCGGTCAATAATGGCAGGCGAGAAATTCAGCGCTTTGCCGATCTCACGTGCGGCACTTCGTCCGCGATAGCTGATCACGTTCGCAGTCATGGCTGCGCCGTGTTTGCCGTAACGGCGGTAAACTTCCTGGATCACTGCTTCCCGCCGGTCGCCGCTGGGAAGATCGAGATCGATATCCGGCCAGCCTTTGCGGCTTTCATTAAGGAACCGTTCGAAGACGAGATGATTTTCCACCGGATCGACGGGCGTAATCCCGAGACAATAACAGACAGCGCTGTTAGCGGCGCTGCCTCGGCCCTGGACCATGATGTTGTGTTCACGGCAGAAATTGACGATGTCCCAAACGATCAGGAAATAACCGGGGAACCCGAGTTTGCTTATCAGCGCCAGTTCTTCTTCGATCTGACGCTTCACTTTGGGACTGATCGCAGCGTAACGCTGTTGCGCACCGAACCAGACGATGGTGCGCAAAAATGAATCCATGCTGTGTCCAACCGGCACCGGATATTCGGGAAATTCGTAGCCGATATTTTCGAGAGAAAATGCGAGGCGCTCCGCCAGCCGCGATGTGTTCTCAATTGCTTCCGGCAAATCCCGGAAGAGTTCGCGCATCTGGCGATCGCTCTTCAGTTGGCGCTCGGCATTTTGCGTGAGCAATTTGCCGGCAGCATCCAGATGCGTGTGTTCGCGAATACAGGTGAAAACATCGAGGACTTCGCGTCCGTATGCTTTGGCATATTGCACACCATTTGTAGCGACCAGCGGCAATTGATGCGCGCGCGCCAGATCGATCAGTTCACGGTTCATGCGTTCTTCGCCGCGAATGAAATGACGCTGAAGTTCAACGAAAACCTTTTCCCGGCCAAAGATGTCGATCAAGAATTGCGCCCGGTCCGCTGAATTCCGGGGAGCGCGGGCGCCTCGCCCGCTCTTTTCGGCGCCCCTGCCGAAAAGCCCAAAAGAAGTGTCCCCCGAGGCGCGTGACACAGCGGGCGAGGCGACCGCGCTTCCCGATCCAAAGAACGCAACCAAACCTTCCGCGAATTGCGGCAGTTCATTCCAGCGCACCGCGCATTTACCTTTTTCGCTGCGCAGGTGTGCCTGGGTCAGCAGTTCGCACAAGTTTTTGTAGCCGTCGCGATTTTCCACCAGCAGCGGCAGAATGTTGCCGTCTTCC
The DNA here is from genome assembly GCA_025935755.1 of Chthoniobacterales bacterium. Classification (GTDB taxonomy): domain Bacteria; phylum Verrucomicrobiota; class Verrucomicrobiia; order Chthoniobacterales; family UBA10450; genus Udaeobacter. Next base: position 8,039 of record JAICUQ010000096.1, read on the forward strand.
ATGGATAATTCGGCGCCGATGATTGGTCGAACACCTTGCTCGCGCGCTGCGACAGAAAATCGCTGCGCGCCGTAAACGCCATTGCGATCGAGCAACGCGATCGCCGGAATTTCCAATTCTGCTGCCACATCGGCTAATTGCTCGGGGAACGATCCGCCGCGCAAAAAACTGAACGCGCTGCATGCATGTAATTCGCTGTAGCTCATTGTCATTCCGAGCGAAGTCGAGGCTGCCAGGCCGTAGCTTTATGCGAAGGCTGGAAGAATCCCGTGGCACCAAGCTCAAGTAATCTCGCGGGATCCTTCGACTCCGCTGGGCTCCGCTCAGGATGACTGCGGCTTAGTCATAAATTCCATCTAACCTCCAAGCGCCGTCACGTTCGTGGGCGCGAACTAATTCGCCGTTTTGCAATTGCAGATCCCACTCAGCGCGGGCCCACGATTTTTCGTCCCACCAATTTCCGGAAAGAAAATAAGGGCCGCGTTGCTCGATTACTTTTCCGGATATTTCAACGCTGCGAATGTGTGCCGGTGTGTTTTCATCGTGCAAGACGGATGCAGAGGCTGCCGGCCGAAAGCGACGCAGGGCTGCTGTAGCGTGCGCTGGCCTCAGCGCAGGGGTAGTTTCTCCGCGGGCGACAGCGGACACTACAGTCCACGAAAACGGCTGCATCCGAAATGCATCGGGGCGATGCGTCTCTTCCAAAACTGGTGTGCCGATCCGATTGCTGCCCAGGAGAGCGGTCAAACGGGCGAGTGTTTCTGCGAGTTGATGCGGATTGCGAAGTGTCGTTTCAAATAAACCGAATTGTTCACCCGCAGGTTTGACTGGCTCTGCGCTCAAGGCGACGGCAACGATCGGATGCTTGGATCGAAAATTCTCCAGGTGTGTCTGGAGCATCCGGAACAGGAGATCGACGTCGTTTGTCGGCTGCGGAATTTTGAAAACCCGTTCGTAAATCTGTTTGCCGTCGGCGGCGGGTTCCTCGAGCCGCGAAGTGGCGAACGTGATCCGGAGCGTCAGTTCTTTCGCGACGAGATAGATGGCTGCTAATCGGACAGCAAGCTGCTCCAAAAAACGGCGCAGCATGAAAAGCACCGGCTCGGCTGTTTCGATTTCGTTTTCGAACTCGAAACTTTCCTGGAACGATTCCGGTGGCCGAACCAGTTTGAGCAGTCGACTGGATCGTCCGTTGGCGCGCTCCCAGATGCGGATCGCTTCGGGGCCAAGTCGCGCGGCAAGCTGTTCCTTATCCAGCGCAGTCAGTTGTCCAACAGTATGGATCCCCCACTTGTGCAGAACCGCGAAGACTTGCTGCACATCCATCTGCCCTTCCATGCAGGGAATCTACAGCTAAGGGATTGGTATGTTCAAGTGAACATTTAGCCAATTTCGCAATTTGTCATCGAGCCGAGTCGACGGATCTCAGGTTTTACTCGTACATCGAAGGATTCCTCCACTTCGCCTCCGGCTTCGCTCGGAATGACAGCTGCGAATAGAACCGAGTTTAGATTATTTCCACCGGGCATTTTGGCAGCGCCTGCATAAAGGCGCGGCCGTACGGTTTCGTCATGATACGATTGTCGAGAATCACAACGATGCCGCGATCGGCCTTGGTCCGGATCAGACGGCCCACTCCCTGCCGCAACTTCAGTATCGCTTCGGGCAACGAATATTCAGTAAACGGATCGCCGCCGCGCTCCTCTATCAACTCCAGTTTCGCTTCTATGAGCGGATGATCCGGGACAGCGAACGGCAGTCGGGTAATGATCACGTTCGAAAGCGCTTCGCCTGGAACGTCGACGCCGCCCCAAAAACTGTCCGTGCCAAACAGCACACTGCGCGGCGTTGATTTGAATTGCTCAAGCAATTTGCTCCGTGGCGCTCCCCCACCCTGAACGAGAACATTCATGTCTTCCGCGGCAAAAAATTTTTCCATCGCGCCTGAGACCTGCTGCATATCGCGATAGCTGGTGAACAGGACGAACGCGCGACCTTCACTCTTCTGGACGAAATGTGCGATCCAATGTTCCAGGGCTTTGTGATAACCGTTGTCGCGGGGATCGGGCATTTTTTGAACGACAAACATCGTCATCTGCTTTTGAAAATTGAATGGACTGCCAAGCTGCAACGGCTCGGCTTCCATCGCGCCGATGCGCGCGCGAAAATAGGCCAGATCCGGGCGTCCCACCGCCAGAGTGGCACTGGTCATCACGCAACAGCAGTTGTGGCGAAAAAGCATCCGTCGCAGCACCGGCGCGAGATCGATGGGCGCGGCGTTTAGCGCGAGAAAGCGTTCGGTTTTGCCTGTGCGCTCGACCCAGTACACATGCTCGGGTGCGCCTTGCTCCAGGAAAATCGCAATGCCGTCTCGCGCGTCGCGAATGCGCCGGCCGAACTCCTGCAGCTCCGCTTTCAGAATCTCGTCGTCGGCGCGTTTCACCACGTCGGCGACGCGCGACTGGAGCGCAGTTAACCGGGCTGTAATCGTATCAGGAACCAGCTCGACTTCACGGACCCGAAATTCGCGGCCTTTACGAAAATTCGACTTCGCCTCGACTGCGAAAAAAAACTTATCGACATCATCGACGAGTTCCGCCGCCAGTTGCACGCCAATCGCGTCGCGCATCACGGTGAAAAGTCCTTTGCGCGTGCGCGCATTGTACAGCCGCTGAATGGTCGATCGCAGTCCGTACTGCGAGATTCCGATCCCGATTTGTTTCGATGCGACCTGTTCGAGGGTGTGCGCCTCATCGAAGATAATAAAGTCATTCGGGAACAGGAAACCGCTTTCCCGTTCTACCTGCATATCCGGCGATCCCATCAAAATGAACAGCAGCGTGTGATTAAGCACGATCACGTCCGCCGCTAGCAGCCGTTTGCGCGCCTGCTGGTAGAAACAGCGAGGATTCTGGCCACAGGTTTTTTGAGTGCAGATATGCGCTTCGCTGCAAACTTGCGTCCAAACTTTTGGATCCGGTTCGACCGAAAGATCGCTGAGCGATCCGTCGCGCGTTGTGCGCGCCCATTCAGCCAATCGCTGCAATTCGCTGCGCTCAGGTCCGGTGAAGAGTTCCTGCTCGTTTTGCAGAGCGCGCTCGAGCCGGCGCGGGCATAAATAATTTTGCCGGCCTTTCATCAACGCCGCCTCAAACTCCACCGGCAGCACTTTTTTCAAGATCGGAATGTCTTTGTGCAGGAGTTGTTCCTGGAGATTGATAGTGTGCGTTGAAATGATCGCTTTTTTGTGCCGTTCAAGCGCGAACAGGACCGACGGCACCAGGTACCCGAGCGATTTGCCTACGCCGGTGCCCGCTTCGATCACCAGATGGTGTTCTTCCTCCAACGCTTGCGCCACCCGCGCTGCCATCTGCTGCTGCTCCGGGCGAAACTCGAAATTCTTCGCTTTGGAGAGCGGGCCTTGCTCGGAAAAAAAAGTGCGAACGCGTTCGACGAATTCGCTGCCCAGATTGTCTTTAAGCGCGATCATGGCCAAAGATTAAGCATCAACATCCACGCTCCAGAGAAAGTTCAATCACCAAAGCACAGGTCCGGGCATCATGTCATGTTGAGCGAAGCGCTGTAACAAATGCGTGGCATGAGTCCAGGCTTCAAACATCTCTGGTCATCGGATTTGCGGTAAAACACGCTTTCTGAGATCCTTCGCTCCGCTCAGGATGACATCCCGTGAAGGTGCGCGGATTAACACTTGAGTGGATAGGCGTTCAGCCGGATTTGACTCCAGTGTCGGGGGTCAGCACCGTGGTCATCGACCAATGCGACTTCTCGACCGATACGTCATTCGAAACTTCGTGCAGGTTTATTTTTACTGTATCGCGGGATTCACCTCTATCTGGCTCATCTTCGACGTCAGCGACAATATCTCGAGTTTCATCGACAACCATATTCCGATTTTGATGGTTGTTCGTTACTACGCCACGCAGATCCCGCAGGTGTTCATCATCCTGTTGCCTGTGGCTCTTCTGCTGTCTCTTCTTTTTGCGCTGGGGCGGATGTCCCGTGCGAACGAAATTGTTTCCATGCTTACGTCGGGCGTAAGTCTTCCCCGCATTCTCATGCCACTCATCGGAATCGGTCTCCTGACGGTCGCGGCAAGCTTTGCCCTGAACTATTCGCTGGCGCCGCATGCGGAGCTGGCGCGAAAGAGTTTTCTCTCAGAAGCGCAGTCGCGTCCCGCCCGCAATATTCAGGGCCAGGTGTTTCGCAATCGAAGCGATTTGCGCACCTGGTTTATCCAGAATTTTCGGCTGGGCGACAACGTTTTTAACAACGTTCAGGTGCTCCAACAGGACGCAAACGACAATATCGTTATGGCTTACGTGGCCAGTAGAGCGTATTACCGTCCCGAGACTAAGACGTGGGATTTGGAAAATGTGCGGCTGGCGTACTACGATGCGACCGGGAACATGACGAAGGAAGAGTTCCTTCCGTCGCTAAAAATCGAGCACTGGAGCGAAACCCCGTTCCGGCTGAGCAGCGCAAACGTGCAAGCCGAATCGCTCAGTCTGCCGGAGTTGCATGAGTACCTGTATTTCAATTCGGATTTTCCACCGACGCTGCTGGCGCCGTTTCGCACTCACTTCCAGTACAGGCTGGCGCTGCCGTGGACGTGCCTGGTCGTGGTGTGTATCGCTGCGCCTCTTGGAATCGGTTATTCGCGTCGCGGTGTTTTATCCAGTGTTGCTGCTGCAGTGATCCTCGTGTTCTCGAACAACTTTCTCGTGCATCTTTTTCTTGCGTTGGGCGAAGGAGATCGCGTTCCGGCGTGGATCGCTGCCTGGACGCCGAACATTCTCTTCGGCTGTATTGGCCTTTACCTGCTTTATCTGCGCGCCTCAAATCGCGATGCGCCCAGTTTAAATCCGTTCACCGCGTTTGGCGGGCGGCGTATAGTTGCGCGATGAACCCGCTTCCAAACGAATGGGCGATCAAACATCGCGCGGACTGCTGCGCCGTCACCCAGCGGCCATTTGAGCCTGGCGAATATTTTTACACACTCCTGTATCACGGCGCGGAAGGCTACCGTCGCGAAGACCTGAGCGAAGAAGCCTGGCAAAACCGGAATGAAAATATTCGACCATTTTCATTTTGGAAATCGCGTTACGAGCCGTTGCCGCCAAAGCCGGCGGAACCGGTGCCGAAAGAAAATGCAGAGCAACTTTTCCGGCGTCTGATGGCCTCGGATTCGCCGCCTGCAAACGCCTGTTACGTCCTCGCGGCAATGCTCGAACGAAAACGCGTTTTGAAACAAGTGAATACTGAATCGCAGGACGGCGGGAGACGCGCTCTCATTTACGAACAAGGTTCAACCGGAGACGTATTCATCGTGCCTGACCCACAACTGCGCCTGGACGAATTGGAAACTGTGCAGAACGAGGTGGCAGAGTTGCTCGCTCACGCGCAGGGAAATTGACAAATAGATGCCTGGTTGAGACGAAAAGCGACGCGAGGACGGGAGCACACGGACTGCGGCAGTGCGAACTCTAAAGCTCTCGCTCAAGAAGAATTAGCGCCGCTGAGTTTCGCACGAAGTGCTTTCGGTGCGATGCGTCCGCGCATCGCTTTCGTTTATTATCCACGAAAAAGCGTTATGTTATCGACTGAACCTTGCCTTGAATGACTAGCGAATCGCCACCACTCAACTACAAGATTGGCAACGAGCGCCTGATCGGCGTGACCGACAATGCAGCGCGCAAGTTAGC
>JAICUQ010000244.1 GCA_025935755.1 Chthoniobacterales bacterium
AAGCCGGAGACCATAAGGTTGTCGCGCGCGTTCAGCCTCGATCACCCATAGCGTGAGCTGTGACAGCTTTTCTTCAAGGTTGCCAACACCAACCTTGAAAAGATCGAGGTACACTGCGCCTTTGTTTTCGGCGACGAATTGTTTTGTCATGAGCGATTGTCCGCGCGCCACAGCTTTCCAATCGATGTGACGCTGTGATTCGCCAGGAATATAGGAACGCACCCCCGCAAAGTCGTCGCCGTGCGCGATGTTTCGCTGGAGCAAATTGTCTGAGGATTGGATACGATGCTCTGGCAACTGGGGATTTCCCGCCGGGCGAGGATACACGAGATAGCTCTGGTTGGATCCAAATCTCCTGGATGCGCGCAAAAAGCCGAGCGGATAGCAACTGGTTAGGCCTAAGCTTCCTACTTTATGTTCGCCCCGCTGATGCGCGGGAAATCGAAGAGTCAGACGGGCTGCGGCCTCGCGGGGAACGCAATCAACACGTTTTGGTGTGATACCGGCATCGGGCAGGACCACTTCGATTCCATAGCGCGTCGCGCGGGAGCTGTTCAAGATCTCAACCGGTAACGACACATCCTCGCCCGCAAATGTAGGCTTGGCGGATTCAACACGGAGAGTGATGCCTGCGAGATTGATCACCGTATGTGGAATCGAGACCAGGAAGACCGAAGCGAGTAAAAACAGGAGTAGATATATTGCTGCGCTGTTTTGACTCGAAGCGCCATACCACATCGCAGCGAGGATAAATAGCAGTGCTGCAAAACCCGCCGTTGGACGGATTAGCGGAAATTTTCCTGCCTTCACGGGACCGGCACGCTGTGAAGAAGATTATCAGCGAGTGTGCGTCCGCTTTGACCGGAGTGTTCGAGGTCGTGCCCAAGGCGATGTGCCATGACCGCTACCGCGATGGCCTGGATATCTTCGGGCAGCAGCATCTCACGTCCGTGCATCAGCGCCCACGCCTGAGCGGCATGAAGCAACGCGAGCCCGGCACGTGGCGACAGCCCCGTGGCATGCCGTTGCCGGGACGCATCGAGCAAGTCCTGTAGATAATCGAGTAACGCAGGCGACGCGTGCACCTTTCGCACGTTATCTTGAATCTCGACCAGGGTTCGCGGACTCATCACCGGCTTTAGTTCCTTGAGCATGTCGCGGCGATCCATCCCCAGCAGCATTGCGCGTTCGCTGGTGCGATCCGGTACGCCCAGCTCGATTCGCATCAGAAAACGATCAAGCTGTGATTCTGGCAATGGAAAGGTACCGACCGCGTGCTGCGGATTTTGCGTGGCAATCACAAAAAAAGGTTCCGGCAGATCATACGTCATGCCGTCCACCGAGATGCGGTGTTCTTCCATCGCTTCAAGCAGCGCGCTTTGGGTCCTCGCCGTTGCGCGATTGACCTCATCGATCAGGACGACCTGCGAAAACAACGGGCCGCGATGAAACACAAAGCGTTGTTCAGTTCGGTCAAAGATTGAGTTGCCGAGAATATCGGCCGGCAGCAGATCGCTCGTGAATTGAATTCGCTGGAACGCCAGCGCCAGGGAACGGGCTAATGCCTGCGACAAAGTTGTTTTGCCGACACCCGGAATGTCTTCAATCAGGAGGTGCCCGCGCGCGAGCAAACAGGCGACGGCCAGCTTGACTGCCTGGGTTTTGCCAACGATGACTTCACAAATCTGCTTTGTGAAAGCCTCAATGTGATCGGTCACTCCCGGACGATCTGTGGGAACAATGCCGTTCGCAAACATGATGAGGGGGGGAACGTATCCGGTTTGTTACTTTTGCCTGTGTCCTTGTTTCGCCTCTGAATCTGAGAAATCAAGTTTTTCTGCGCGATTTGGGAGTTCGTTCGCAGGATCGCCCGGTTTCACTTTCGTCTCGCAGAAAGAGTTTGAACCGGAGCGGGGGACGGGTGCGCATCGCGATAACATTTCGTGATCAGCCCGAGCAAAAATGCCGCGGCAACGAACGCAGCTACTCGTTTCTCAATCGACGTGAGACGGAATCTCTGCCTCACCTCATCGAATTTAAAACGACAATTCTTTGCCACCCCGATTATCTTGATTCCGTTGCCAGCAGATTGCGATGAAGCACCACCGGAACGTCGTAATAACGATAAACGGCACCGGTCAGGGTTTCGATTTCAAAACGTGTTGTTGCCTGCCCTACGCAACCTTCGCGTTGCGCTCGATGATGTAACCGTCGAACCATCCACCTATCACAACTCCGCCCTATCTCCCCAGCGGCGTAGTCACCTCGGTGCCGGGTGGCGGCTTGAATTCGAACGTGCCCGGAGGAATCGCTGCACGCTTTTGGTTTGAATACGTGGTGACGATCCGGTCCCCGTTCGGCAATAACATGTCTGTACGTTCCACTCGAAAGTCATTATTGATTCGCAGATCAAGCTTTTGGAAAACTCGTTTCATGGCTGCGGTACGCGGCAGCAACTGCAACTCATGTCCCGTATTAGTTTTTGTCGCAGTGACATTGAAACTGCCTTCAATATTTTCCAGGTTCAGCGCCGAATTGATCGCCGCCACGGTGACATCCAGCGGCGAACCTTTGCCTAACGGGTAACGCTCTGCCGACTTGAAGCTCGGATAATAGATCCACAGGTCCCGGCCGTCGCTGACCGTGACGCTGGGCGACTTGCCTTTCACTTCGCGCCTGAACTTGTTCGGCGTCTGAAACCAAACTGTTCCTGAGCTCGTGACGGGATTTTTCATCAACCGGATCACCCTTTGTTCCTGAAAATCAGCCTGTGTGCTTCGGTTCTGCCGAATGGACGCGAGCAGATTCTTTAGCTCATCTCCGGAAAGCGCCGCGCCGGGCGCTACGCATGCCATTGATAAGACGAAGACCATTGGAAGCAAGATGGTGCGCATCGGCTCATCCTATGTGATCAACTTAAAATCTCAAAGCGGACCAGCGCAAAACCGCGTCGTGCTCCGCCAAAGTGACAGTGCCGTTACTTTCTCTGTCGAGCGGCAGGTCAAAATAGTTGTCCATCTTACTGCAACAAAATCGTCATCTCATTGGTGAAAGGAATGCTTTATGAAAACTAACAACTCGCTGCGCGTTCGCGCTTCTCGTTTCTTCAGTGATCGATATGCCTACCGGGACCGGCCGGATTACTTAGTGGAGCTTGTCGCCTTCGGGATAATTCTAGTCGCTGTGACTCTGTCGCTGGGCAACGTGGTGACAACCGCGTTCAGATGAGGGCAAAGCCATGGGTAAGAAACTCGACGCTTACAAAGGTTTGCTGCAACAGATTCGCAGCGATCTGCGACGCCAACATCCCGAATGGATT